>CANQAW010000104.1 GCA_947589525.1 Candidatus Gastranaerophilales bacterium | reverse complement strand
GGTGATGCGGGACGTGATAACTATAATCCTGACAACTTTGACTACACTGCTCACCACGACAGCGAAGCAGGTGACACAACAACAAATCCCGATGGCAGCGAAGTTCAACACTTCACCGATCATTCTCACGATATTGAATTCAAAAACAAAGGTGATCAAGAAGGCGACGGCGACTTCATGTTGAGATACGATAAGGATTATAGTCAAAATTGCGATCCGCTTCCCGAAACAGGCAGAGACAATGTAGATTCTTTGATTGACCAACAAAAAATTCCTCGTGAAATCAGAGAAGTATCTAAAACTTCCAAAGTTTCGGATAATACCGGTGACCAAACCGCAAGCGTTATGGCAGCTGCCGCAAAAGTCGATGTCTCTAACGGCGAACAAGATGACAAAGACAACGATGACGAAATTGAAGAATAATTAAAATAAAAAACAATAAAACCGCTCTGCTTATTTAGCAGGGCGGTTTTTTATTTGTCTGCATGTTTAAATATATAAATCTTGTTTTTATTTTTATTTAGAGTTAACATGAAGGAAATTGACGGCATTGGAATTTTCCATGTAAAATTTTGTAAATTATTTTTTACATACTTATGAAAATTTTTTTGTTTTGAATTTTAAACTTACTATAGAATGCTAACTGTATAAATATGCTATCAGAAAGGGAATTTATGAGTAACAATTGCTCTAATCACAACACTAAAGGCAATTTCAAAAGAAAGCTATCTGCCTTTACCGCATTATTAACATTTGTTTCGGTATCAACTTTAACACTTTCAGCGAGCGCACTTGATGTTACAACATCCACTCCCGAAGATGTTTTAGGTAAATCCGGAAATATGGATGTTACAGGTCATTCCACAGGCTCGGGCTATGACTTAAATGTCGATTTAACGAGTGGAAGAAAAGGCGATGTCGGTCAAGTTGACTGGAGAAAGTTTGATGTAGCGTCTGACGGACATGTTAACTTCGGATTTTCAGGTTTATCTCAAACAATCATCAACCGTGTTTTGGGAGGTAAATCCTCTGATATTTTAGGTAAATTAACAAGCTCTTGTATCGACGGAACTTGTACAAACTACGATTCAACTTCAAAAGTTATCTTAATTAACCCCGCAGGTGTTATGTTTGGTCAAGGTTCGGCAGTTGATTTAAACTCATTCACTATTTCAACTTTTGATATCAGAGGTATGAAAAACTTACAAGATTTCGGCAAAGACGGTAACACCCTATCCGATAATATGACTCGTGACCAATATCAACAACAGGTTTTAGATAAATTATCCCCAATTCCAAAAGTAAACGGAACCGAAAACCTTGAAAAACCTCAAAAATACGGCGATATTACTTTTGATTCCGCTTACACCGAAGCTTTTGATAAAGCCGGCACATTTGGAGATAAGTCTGCAATTCAACAAGTTGAGGGTGCGCAATTAACAAGAGAAAAATTTGACCAAGGTAAAACAGGAATTACTTTTGACGGCGCTACGTTGGATGTAGATAAATCTTTTGCCGCTGTTGCCGATCAAATTACTTACAAAGATTCTGTTTTAAAAACTGGTGGTAATTATAACTATATTACTCCCGACAAATCTGAATCTTATTCAAATGCAAGATTTATTACGGCTGACGGTGTAACCTTCAGATATTTAAATAACGGCTATATTAACGACCATGCTGTTTTAGATGACTTAAGAGGCGTTGAAAGACATCTTGAATTTAACAATACAACTAACCGCTCCACTCCCGATAAATTAGCTCAAGCTGATATTACAACAGGAAGCTTTAAGGCAATTAATGATTCAACAAATGCAAGTTCAGATATAAAAATTAAAGACACTATTATTAAAGGTACAAAACTGGTAAACCGTGAAGACGGCTCAATTTATATTGAATCAAATCACAATGTTAATATAGACGGTTCAAGACTTCATTCCGTTAATATAAACGATGACACAAAAGAAAGCAAAGGCGGAAATATCATTGTTAATGCAGGCAATGATTTAAGCGTGAATAACAGCTTGCTAATGTCGGCAGGTACTTCAAAAACAGGTGTTGAAGCTTCCGGCAGAGTTGATTTAAGTGCTAAAGGCGGTACTTTAAATATTAAAGATACAAAAGTTCTTGCGCAAGGTGATGTAAATATTACGGCGGGAAAAAATGTCAAAATCGAAGCAACCGAAAAAGATAAAACAATAATCCAAGCGCAAAATCCTCTTTCTGATGAAAACAATGATATAACGGTTAAATCAGGTAATGATATCATAATTAACAAATCCGATATTTGGGCAGAGGGCGATGTTACAATAGAAGCAGTTGACAGCGAGGGAAAATATACAGGAGATATCATTGTTAACGGTAGCAAAACCGATAACAGAATTGACCCTGATATTCATACCAAACAAGGCGATACTACAATTACCGCTCAAAACGGCACATTAACTCTTCACGGCGATACAACCACATTGACTAATGCTTCTTTAGCTTATGAAGATTTAAGTTTTTATGATAATTCGGAAGCTAAAAAATCAGATACACAATATCAAAAAGACCGCAATAACACCCTAACCATTGCCGAAAATACTACTTTCAACGATTTAGACAACGACGGTGACATAGTTATTGAAACAAACGGCGGTATTTCACTTTCAAACGCAACGATTAAAAAAGGTGATATAAGTCTTAAATTTGAAAGAACGGGCGATGGTGATGACGACAATCGTCCTTTAGCGGATGATGGTTCTGTTCACGGAATTAAATACACAAAAACAGTAACAGCTGAAAATGCGGATAATGTAACCTTAACTTCAACAGGAGGCTATATTGCTTCAACTTTTGCCGATGTTAAAGCAAATAATGATATAACTCTTAATGCAGACGGTAAAATTACTTTAACGGGTTCAAAATTTGACGCAGGAAATGATATAAATGTTAAATCTTCAACAGATAAAGTTGTTATAAACGGAAATGAAAATTATGCTTCTAAAGGCAGAAGTGTTTTAAAAGCAGGTAAAGATTTAAACATTACTTCAGAAAAAGAAGATATCTCGGTTAAAGACAGTTCCTTGCTTGCAGGTGATGATATAACGGTTAAAGGTGCTAAAGATATCACTCTTACAAATTCTTACGTTGAAACAACGGGTGAAAAAGCACTTGAAGACGAAGAAGCAAAATCAGTCGTTACATTTAAAACACCAACAAATATTTTGATAAATAATTCAGATATTATTTCTGCAAATGATTTAGATATCTTGGCTGTTAACGACAGTGGAGAATTTACGGGTAACATTATTATTAACGGTAAAATAGAAGAAGATAGTGTTGTTCCCGATACGGAAAGAAAAGCAGGCGTTTCAACCTTAACCGCTCAAGACGGTGCAATTAATATGAACGCAAAATCAACCTTGCTTGCAAATTCTGCGCTAAGTTATAAGGATTTATCTTTCTATAATGAAGCTCAAGACGATGATACGCATAAAAATGATATCACAATCTACGGCAACGCTGATTTTAACAACCTTGAAAACTCGGGAGATATTGATATTGTTACAAATGGCGATATTAACGTAAAAAATGCAAATATTCAAAGTGCAAATGTTGAAATCAAAGACAGTCAAAAAGATTCCGTTGTAAAACATATCAAACTTAAAAATATTGCCCGCTCTACAGCTAAAAATATTAAATTAACCTCTAAACGGGGAAATATAAACACTGTTTGGTCTGAATTAAACGCAACCGATAACGTTGCTTTAACAACGGTAGATGACAATAAAGAAATTAACATTGATTCTACTCAAATCTCAGCTAATGATATAAAAGTTGATGCTCAAAAAGGTCAAATTAAAATCAAGGGAGATACAAATAACCAAACTACATACGGAGAAAACGAACAACATGTTGCTTCAACTTTGACTGCCGATAATAATATTGAACTTAATTCCGGCAAAAGCACAATCATACAAGATAAAAGCGTTTTAACCGCAAACGGTGATATAAATGCCAATGCGGGTAATAATTTCTGGATTAAAGGCGAAAGCCAAACAACTGCTAACGGCAATACTACGGTAAACGCTCAAACCGAATATATTCAAGATAACAGTAATGTAACATCTTCTAAAAACACAACTATTACTGCTCAAGGCAATGTTACGGTTAAAAAAGGCAGTTTAGTTTCTTCAACTAAAGGAAATACTCAAATAAAATCCGAAACAGGAAGTGTATCAGTAACCGATTCTGAGGCAAATTCAGGTAAAAAGCTTAAAGTTGAAGCCAATGATAAAATTACACTTGACAACAGTAACTTGACCGCAGGCGGAAATGCTGAATTTTACGCTCCCGAAGTTTATGTTACAAAATCTTCGATTGAAGCGGGAAAATCAGGCACAATAAATAAAATTTTAATCAAAGCAAAAGATAAAATTTCATTATCAAAACAAACAAAACTTCAAGCAAGCGGTAATGTTGACCTGCTTGCAACAGATGAAGACGGAAAATTTACGGGCAGTATTTTAATCAACCAAACCGAAAAATCCGTTCCCGATTATGATTCAAAACTCGGTGATGTAATTATTATTGCAAAAGACGGCAATATAAAAATGCACGGTGAATACACAAAAATTATGAACGGTGCTTTTGAATATAAAAATAATATTTCTTTCTATGATAAAAATAATGACGGAGCTTTGTACAGAAACTCTTTAGATTTCGATAATCTGGACAGTTACTCCGTATTTAACCAAATTGATGAAAACGGCAACGTTACCGGCGATATTTATATTGAATCAAACGGAAATATCTATACCGGTTCAACTGAATTTAAATCAACAATAGACTCTCTTGCAAGCGGCGGAACTCTTGATGATGAAAATCTTGATACCGCAAATAATATCGGTATAACCGCAACAAAATTAACTCTTACATCTTATATGGATAAATTTAACGCTAAAAATGACGTTAATTTAAGAACCTTGGGAGATAACAGACTTGTTCGCCTTTCAGGTACAAGAATTAACGCAGGTCGTGATGTTAATTTAACTGCGGATAACGGAACAGTGTTAATTGATAACGGAACAGGTTCTAAACCTCAAACGGAAATCAATGCAGACCGCGATATTAATTTAGTTCAAAAGAACGGTATTGAATTTAGCAACAAAACAAACTGGCAAAATGATATAAATATCTTAAGAACAGCTAAATTCAATGCAAAAAGAAACATAAAATTTGAATCAACCGCAGGTAATATTAAAGGGGACAAAGATAACCTTGCTTCAATTCAATACGGCGGCAGATTATCCTTTGTTGCAAAACTTAAAAACATCTTTACGTCAAAAAATTCTCTAAAATCCGTAAATGTTGACTATATTGCTGAAGGCGGAAATGAAATTACGGCAAACGGCGATATTCAATTTGTAAATTCAACATTTAAATCGCCAAATAATGTTGTAAACAGCGAAAGCGGAGATGTTATTTTAAACAATCTGACCATTAAATCCGCAACAGGAAACGGTTCAGATGATACTCTTGACGCTAAAACAAAAACAACCATAACGGCAGGTGGCAGAGTAACAACAAAAGATGTTACAACCACATACGATAGCGATGTGTCTAAACCTACTCACAGCGCATTTGAAAATGTGGCAGTGGGAGCTAAACACTATGACACCGATAAAGACACGGTTTTAGACCTTGACAACACAAAACTTGTTGTTAAAACAGAAGTTCCTGTTAGCCAAGACGAATTAGACAAAAACAGTGAAAACGGAAGCGTTGAATTAAAACTTAAAAACGCTCACAACAAAGAAGCAGGTCTTGAAATAACTGCTAAAAACACGCAATACGATAACCAAACAGGTAAAGGAAGAGGTCCAAAAATTTATTTAGATTCAACCGATAAGAAATTATCAATTTCTAAATTAATTTCGGATAAATTAACAATCAAGAAAAGCAATAAACTTTACGCTTCTTCTACCACTTTAACCGATGACGAAGCAAAAGGCTTCAGCGAAGAACAAAGAAACGATGCTAAAGGTTATATCGAAGTTAAAGACAAAGGCGGATTTAACCTAGACCCTGATGTCGATTATCCGGGAGAAAGCGAAAACGCTGAAGAAAACAGAGAAGGCTTTGTTTCGGATAGAGGCGTTAAATATAACGAACACGTTGATACTGTTGACGGCAAAGTTAGCGGAGGAACTGACGAAGACGGAAACGAATATCAAATTCAAGACCACACTGATAATGCTCACATGGTTCAATTTGAAAATGTTGAGGGAGATAGCGAAGAACAAGATGAATTTATGTTGAGATATACTAAAGAATATCAAACTAAAGACAATTGCGAACCTCTGCCCGATACGGGAAGAAGCGAGTTAAATGTTCAAGCTAATGCTTCTTTGGTT
>CANQAW010000103.1 GCA_947589525.1 Candidatus Gastranaerophilales bacterium | reverse complement strand
ATTACACCTTGACCACGGTGCTGATTTCGATATTTGTAAATCCTGCATCGACGGCGGTTTTTCTTCCGTTATGATTGACGGAAGCAGATTTCCGCTTGAAGAAAACATCGCACTTACAAAACAAGTTGTTGAATACGCACATGCAAGAGGAGTTTCGGTTGAGGCCGAACTTGGTAAATTAGCGGGTGTTGAAGATGATGTTAAAGTTAAATCCGCAGATTCTACATACACTGATCCCGATGATGCGGTAAGATTTGTTAAAGAATCCGGATGTGACTCACTTGCAGTTGCAATAGGTACATCTCACGGCGCATATAAATTTACGGGTACTGCAAAACTTGATTTTGACAGACTTGCAGCAATTAAAAAAGCGGTTAACGAAACCGTAGGATATGATTTTCCTCTTGTATTACACGGTTCTTCTTCAGTACCTGCCGAGTTTGTTGCAAAATGTAATAAATTCGGAGGTCAATTACCTAATGCGCAAGGTGTTCCCGAAGATATGCTGAATTACGCTTCAAAACACGGTGTTGCAAAAATTAACATAGATACCGATTTAAGATTGGCAATGACTTCTACCATAAGAGAATTTTTCATTGAACATCCCGAAAAATTCGACCCGAGAGAATATATGGGACCGGGAAGAACCGCCGTTAAAGAAATGGTAAAACATAAAATGGTTGACGTACTTGGTACGGCAGGTCACGCAAAAGACTAATTTAAATTATTTTTCCGTATTAAAACGTCTGAAATTTATTTGTTTCAGACGTTTTTAAATGTCAAGCAAAAAAACCTTAAAATTAACTTTTTTAAAAAAAATTTACGTTATGAAATATTTGCTGATTTTCATTTTTTATTGTGCTATAAAATACTTAATCAGATATAACACATTACTTTATGGGGGAATCAATGAGTCAGTATCTAACTAAAGAAGAAATTAAACAATGGAGAAGTTCTTTAGAAAAGATTACACTAGAGGAATACGCCAAAAGATTAGGCAAGGTTCTTGAAGAAGATAAAAAAACAAGCGACATAATCGATATGGTTATGCAAAACGAAAAAAGACTGTATTCTTCAAGAGAATCATCTCCGGACAGAATTTTTGATATCGCCAAAAAGGCTCAAAAAATTCAAGATAATATACTTGCTTCAAATACAAATGAAAAAATTAATGCAATTAAAAGCAAATTAACTTGCTTAAAACCACTTACTCAAAGAGAAAACTTGGTGCTTGATTATTTTATAAAAAATAAAGGTGAAGTTGTATATGCAAGGGATTTAGCAGTTATTCTTGATTTACCCTGTGATTATGTTTATAAATACATTAAAAATCTAAGAACCAAAATATCCCAAAATATACTTATAAACGCATCTAAGGGCGGTTATACTTTTAATTGTGATATACATTAGAAATGCAAAAATTTTACTCTGATATATTTAGTGCTGTCAAAAAAATTCTTGATTTGGAAGATAACAATGATTTAAACTTCTATTCAAAAATTTCGGCTTTAATTTCATCACTGTATGCTAATTCAAATGTTGCAATATTTTTTATTGAAAGTGACAGCTGTAAATTGGTCGGCAGTAATGTTCAAATTGATGATTATAAAATCAGCGCCAAACTGTTAAAGAGTTTAGCGCAAACAACAAGCGACTACATTTTATCACAAAGTACTGCCGATAACCTTTTAAAAAGACATACGCTTTTGGCAAAGCTTTCCATACAGGAATCTTTATTCGGCTTTTGCCTTCTCAGTTGCGAGGATAAAATTGATGATGAAATTATATGCTCGTTTAGCGCATTAACTAAAATTATCAGCTATAAAATAAAAGATTTTGAGCTTGCAGCGGTTTCTAAAATGCAGCTTAAAGCAATGCAAGATGCCATGCTTGAAAAGCAGGATGCATTTAACGTAATCAGAAAACAGCATAAAAAACTGCAAGAGATAGATAAGACAAAAAATCTTTTTTTGGCAAACATTTCTCATGAACTTAGAACGCCTTTGAATGCTATTATCGGGTTTTCTCAAGCGCTGAGCGCAAAAATGTTCGGTGATTTAAACAAAAAACAAAGCGAATACGTTAAAGATATTCAAATATCGGGGCTTCATCTGCTTGGTATGATTAATGAAATACTCGATTTATCCAAAATTGAATCCAATGTTATGAAATATACCCCAATAGTGCTAGAGCCAAGCCGTGCAATAAATGAAGTGCTTGAAATATTACTTCCTCTGTATGAAAACAAAAACATAAAAGTAACATTTATAAATAATTACAGCGGAAAAATATTCGCTGATAATCAAAAATTTCAACAAATTTTATATAATCTTTTATCTAATGCAATCAAATTTACGCCCGAATACGGAACAATTGAAATATTGCATTTTAAAGAAAAAAATAAATATATTTTGAAAATTAAAGATTCGGGTATAGGAATAGACAAAAAAAATCACGGCAAAATTTTTAAGAAATTTGTCCATATACAAAATGAATACGCAAATAACCTTTCTTCAACGGGATTAGGGCTTGCCATCACAAAAGAACTCGTCAAGCTGCATAAAGGTAAAATAACGCTTGAAAGCGAGCTTAATAAAGGTAGTTGCTTTACAATGGAGTTTTCAAATATAGCGGAATGAAGAAAATACTGATTGTAGAAGATAATGATTTAAATTTGAAATTATTTTGCGATATTCTTGAATTTAATAATTACAATGTTGAAATTGCAAAAAACGGTCTTGAGGCATATTCAAAAATATCGGCAAATTTATACGATTTAATTCTGCTGGATATTCAGCTTCCTAAAATGAACGGTTTTGAACTGCTGGATAAACTTAAGAAAGAAAAATTCAAAACCGATAATTTTATAATCCTGTCTGCATTTGCCATGGATTGTGATAAATAAAAAGCATTAAAATACGGTATTAATACATATATCACAAAACCTGTAGATATAAACAATTTTATTGCAGTAATAAAAGAAAAACTCTCGGATTAATTTGAAAAAACATTTATTATTTCATTTAACTCGGAGTTTTCAAAATCATTTTTTGTACAGTTTTTATTTATGTATTCATCTAAAACAGAGGCAAATTTGGCTTTTTTAAATTCGCCAAAACCGTATTTCTTATAAATATTTTCCAGATTTAATACGGATGTTTGAGTATTTATAAAATCATTAAGCATGCAATTATATTCATTTTTATGTGCATAATTTATTGCATCGGCTAATATTATATTCGGAATTAAATCTTCAAATTCCCCGCTTTTAATTAAATAAATTTTATCTTTATTTCGAAGTTTTTTATCAATTATTTGTTTAATTTGAAGAGCATCTCTATCAAGCAGAATATATATGGGGATGTTATATATCTCTCGCATATAATAATATTTTCTGGCTACCTGATTTTTTCCTCCCGCAGGCACAACAAGACAGCCTTCTTTATCAAAATCATAATCAAAAAGCTTAAATATAGTCTTTAAAAGCGCATATTCGGTTTGACCTTCACATAATATTATTTTTTCAACAGGGTACAACAGTGATTTTTCTTTGCGAAGTTTAACTATGTTTGAGCTATTATTTGATATTTCATATAACCATAGAACATTTTTTAAAACGGACGAATTTATGTTAATGCTGTTTAAAATCGCTCTGTAATCGATTTTTGCCCGAATATAGAGCTTTGATATATCATTTTTAACAAAATATTTTTCTTCCAAATTTTGTAAAAGGGTATAAATATCATCATTATTGTTATTTTCGTCAGTTGAATAATTTATAATGTCGGTTGCTATTTTAATATTGTCTGTCAGGGAAATGTTTTTTGATACGGAACTTATGCAAAACTTGTTTATAACGTCATCAAAAACACGTTTATAGCGCTCGCAGGCAGGTACAACACGAGTTAATCTGTCTAAAATTGTAATAAAATAGTCTTTGCTTATTTTTTTAAACTTCATATAAGTAAAAAATACTATACTTAAATTATTCTCGCAAGATTTTAATTTTTAATACATAAAGTGTATTGTTGACAATTTATAAATAAGTGATAATATTTAAATAGAGATTTTTTTCACGAAAAGGAGATTACTTATGACTACAGCAAAGAGTAAAAAAGCTGAACAAGTTGAAACCGAAAAACAACTTGACGCTCTTATAAACAGAGTAGTTGAAGCTCAAAAAGAATTTGCAACCTTTTCACAAGAACAGGTTGATAAAATTTTTAAAGCTGCTGCGACTGCTGCCGACAAAGCTCGTATTCCACTGGCTAAAATGGCAAGAGAAGAAACGGGTATGGGCGTTGTAGAAGATAAAATTATTAAAAATCACTATGCGTGTGAATACATATATAACAAGCATAAAAACACTAAAACTTGCGGAATAATTGATGACGACAAAGCAAACGGCGTAAAAATTGTTGCCGAACCTTTAGGAGTGCTGGCTGGAATTGTTCCTACCACAAATCCCACTTCTACAGCTATCTTTAAATCATTAATTTCCCTTAAGACAAGAAACGGGATAATCTTTTCTCCGCATCCCCGAGCAAAAGAATGTACTATTGAAGCGGCTAAAATTGTGCTGGATGCTGCCGTTAAAGCGGGTGCACCCAAAGATATAATAGGCTGGATTGATGTACCTTCAATTGAATTATCGGGAATGCTTATGAAACACCCTAAAATTGCATGTATTTTAGCTACAGGCGGTCCGGGGATGGTTAAAGCAGCATATTCATCAGGAAATCCCGCTGTAGGTGTCGGCCCGGGAAATACATCTGCGGTTATTGACGAAACAGCTAACATAAGAATGGCGGTTTCATCAATTTTAATGTCTAAAACTTTCGACAACGGTATGATTTGCGCTTCCGAACAATCAGTAATTGTTGACAGTATATATTAACAAGTTAAACAAGAATTTGCATATCGTGGTGCATACATTATGAACAATGATGAAATGCAAAAGCTTGTTGACTTACCTTTTATAGATCCCCAAAGAGGCACTGCTCATCCGAAAATTGTTGGTCAAAGCGCACACGCAATTGCAGAGCTTGCGGGTTTCGGTGTTGCCGAAAATACAAAAGTTTTAATTGCGGAAAGACCTGAAGTTAATTGGGATGACCCGTTTTCAAGAGAAAAACTGTCGCCGATTTTAGCTATGTACAGAGCTTCTGATTTTCAAGATGCGGCTGAAAAGGCTTACTTCCTTGTTTCACATGGCGGTGCGGGACACACAAGCGTTTTATATACGGATGAAAGAAAGAAAGACAGAATTGATGCTTATGCACAAAAAATGCCTTCTTGCAGAGTTTTAATCAATCAACCTTCGTCTCAAGGCGGTATAGGCGATTTATATAATTTCCGTATAGAACCGTCGTTAACCTTAGGATGCGGTTCTTGGGGCAAAAACTCTGTTTCGGGCAATGTCGGCGTTAGAGATTTGTTAAATTATAAGAGAGTTGCAGAAAGGAGAGAAAACATGCTGTGGTTTAAGGTTCCGCAAAAAGTATATTTCAAAAGAGGTGCTACAGATTTAGCTTTGCGTGAACTTACGGGCAGAAAAAAAGCCTTCATTGTAACTGACAGATTTTTATTCAATTCGGGTGCAGCCGACCAAATTACAAAAGTTTTAGATGAAATCGGCATTGACCATGAAATATTCTTTGATGTTAAACCCGACCCGACACTTTCTACGATTGAAGAAGCATTTGCTATTTTAAAACCGTTTGAACCGGATGTTATTATAGCGCTGGGCGGCGGTTCTCCGATGGATGCAGCTAAAATTCTGTGGTTAAAATACGAACAACCCGACACGGTATTTGAAGATATTGCAATGAGATTTATGGATATCAGAAAGAGAATTTGCCAGCTTCCCGAACTTGGTAAAAAAGCTCTTATGGTTGCAATTCCTACAACATCGGGAACAGGTTCAGAAGTTACTCCTTTTGCAATTATTACAGATGATAAAACAGGCGTTAAATACGCAATTGCAGACTATGCGCTAACTCCGTCCATGGCAATTGTTGACCCCAATTTTGTTGACAATATGCCAAAAGGGCTTACTTCCGCATCGGGAATTGACGCATTAGTACACGCTATTGAAGCGTATGTATCTTGTATGGCTACAAACTTTACAAATTCAAACGCTTTGGAAGCAACTAAATTAGTGTTTAAATATTTGGGAAGATGCTACCATGAAGGTGCAAATGACCCGATTGCAAGAGAAAAAATGCACTATGCGGCAACGATTGCGGCAATGGCATTTGCTAACTCTTTCTTGGGTTTGTGTCACTCAATGGCGCATAAATTGGGCGCAATGTTTCATATTCCGCACGGTGTAGCTAACGCTTTGTTAATAAGACAGGTAATTAAGTATAACGCAACCGATTGCCCGAAAAAACAAGCTACTT
>CANQAW010000102.1 GCA_947589525.1 Candidatus Gastranaerophilales bacterium | reverse complement strand
TCTTTAACGACATTTAGTGCCTGAAAAGCGTCAGGAAAACCGATATAAGGCATAATTTGAATAATTGCGGCAGTCATTGTTTTAATATCATTTCCTGCTTTTAAATTGCCTTTTATGTGGCTTTTTAGAGTATTAAAGTTTTTTGCTGTCGTTAAAATGGCGATTGTCAGAAGCTCTCTTGTTTTAAGTTCTAAACCTTCTCTTGAGTAGAAATCTCCGAAGCAGACTTCCGTTAAAAATCTTGAAACATCCGAACCCATATTATCGGGCAGATTTTTAAAAGCTTCTTTTATTTCATTTCCATACAGCGGATTTTGAATTTCATAACCTTTTTTATATCTGTCTTCTTCCGTAGTTGTAGCGGTTGATTTAAGTTCAGTTTCAAGCCCTCTTTCTTTAATAACCTCGTTAAAAACGGCTATTGTATTAAGGGTTTTGGGAAAACCGATAAAAGGCGCGCATTGATAAATTGCTTCTCTGATTTCTATTGCGCTGTTACCGGAATTTAGCGCCCCGTTTATATGAGCTTTTAATTGAGGAAGTGTCTGCAAGACCGTAAGCGTTGTAACGGTTAAAAGTTCTCTTGTTTTAATATCAAGATTTCCGACCTCAAAGACTTCCCCAAAAATATATTTTTGTAAAATATCCATAAAATCTTTATCTGCGCCTTTGTTATTTTCAAGGCTTATATTAAAAAGTGTTTGCAGATTTTTATTTGCGATATCATATCTTGTCATTTTATTCTCCTTAGCTGATACTGCCGAGTTTATTAAAAGAATGATTAATAATAATGTTATTAATATTTTTTTCATAATATACCTTTTTCAAATCAATTACTATTATATCAGAATTTTGTTTATAAAAACGCAAAAAAAGCGCAGTAAGCTGGATTTTATGAATAATAAATAAATCTGTAATTACAGTCTTAATATCAGTTGACGGCGAATTTACAATACATTAAAATTAAATAAAAATAAGGAGATTAATTTAATGAAAAATTTGTTGCTTATCGTTTTAGGATTGGTTATTATAACTTCGGGAGTTGTTTTTGCCCTTAATAATAAAAACGATAAAACAAAAATAACGGAGGGTGCAAATATGAATAACAAAGTATTAGTAGCTTATTTCAGCGCAACGGGAACAACAAAACAAGTTGCTCAAAATCTTTCAAGCGCAATAAACGCCGATATTTATGAAATTAAACCAAAAGTTCCCTATACAAAAGAGGACTTAAACTGGATGGATAAAAATTCAAGAAGCACGGTTGAAATGAAAGACTATTCTTCACGTCCCGAAATGGTTGAAGATAATTTTTCAACGGATAATTATGACACAATATTTCTTGGTTTCCCTATCTGGTGGTATATAGCGCCGACTATTGTTAACACATTTTTAGAACGCTACGATTTAGCCAATAAAAAAATAATTCTTTTTGCAACATCAGGCGGAAGCGGTTTTGGAAAAACTGTTGAAAATCTTAAAAAAAGCGTTTCATCTTCAACGGAAATTATCCAAGGCGAGCTGTTTAACAACAACCCGAGCAAAGATGAGCTTAAAAAATGGGCGCAAAGTGTTTTATAAAATAATTCAAACCTTAAAAGCAATATGTTTTTAAAACATATTGCTTTTAATTATAAAAATCAGTGCTGTTAATGGGATGATTTATGAATAAAGTTAAAATTACCGTTTTAAAAACCATGTTAAACGATGACTTGGCAAAGGAATACGGCGTGGAAGGATTATCAGCTTGCCCGTATCATAAAGTCGGACAGACATATTTTGGCAGTTATGCAAAACCGGAAGGTTTTTGCGATGAAGCTTGGAAAGCAATTTATCAATATGTTTTTGCTCTTGCTCACGGAGCCGGCAAAACAACATTTTATTTTAACGATTGGATAAAACAAAAAGGTGTTGCAATTTGTTCTTGTAATGACGGACTTCGCCCCGTTATATTTAAACTCGAAGCAACGGATATAAAAGACGGCGCAAACTAAGCTTTATTTTACTATATTGGACAAAACAGAAAAATTCTTTAACAATCTTTATATATTGAAAAACCATAAAATAATAAAATTACCAAGCTTTAACAAAACATAAACAAGCCCGAAGCTAAAAAAGGTCTGAATGAAATTGACAAATATATATAATAATTGCTATTATTTTTAAAAAAAAGGAGAACAGGTGTCCGGCGTAATTCCCGTTGTTTTTTGTTTTGATAAAAGAATTATTTTAGGTGCGGCGGTTGCAATAAAGAGTTTAATCGACAATGCGGATGCCGAAACCATATATGATATTCGAATATTTCATTCGGATTTAAATTTGGATAATCAAAGAAAAATAGCCTTTTTGGTGAAAAATACAAGACACAATATGACCTTTCAGTACATAAATCCCGATATTTTTAAAGGCGTGCCTTGCAACAGACATTCTTGGAGAGAGAATGTTTATTACAGATTTTTAGTTCCCGACATTTTAAAAAATTATAAAAAAGCAATCTATTCGGACGTTGATGTTTTATTTAAAGGGGATTTGGGGCAGTTATATAACATAGATATTTCGGATTATCAGCTCGGCGCAGTCGGTTCAAGAAAATATGACGAAAGTTATCATATAAAATGCCTCAACGATAAAGTTTTCTATTCGGGATTGATTTTGTTTAACTGCGAAAAATTCAGACAGGAAAAACTCTTTGATAAGCTTTTGAAAAACGCATTTTTGAAAAAAGAAAACTTAAAATTTTACGATTTGGATGTGATGAATTCAACCTGTGATAAAATTTATCCTCTTTCTCTTCAATACTGCCTTTTGCAAGGATTTTTGAATGTGTCCGATATAAAAGATTTTGAAGAGTATGATAATTTATCAAAAATATATACGGAAAAACAAATTCTTCAAGCCTTCAAACAGCCTTATATAATTCATTATGCAGGTAAGCCGGGAAAACCTTGGAGAATGAAAAAGCCGTATCGTGATTATGAAGATACAATAAAATCTTTACCGAAAAACCTTGTTAAATATACTTTCAGAGATATAAGAAAAAAATTGTTAAATAAAGTTTAGAGGAAAAAATATGAGCATTCAAAGACTCAGAGAAAAAATAATTCAAATGATACCGATAAGAAGGCTTAGAAGAAAATTAGCCTATAAATTCGGCTGGTTTCCGAATAATTATGTTCAACCAGGAGTGAGTATTCTTTCAATTCGTAATTTAAAACTCGGCGGAAATGTATATATAGGCGCAAACGGCACTTGTCTTTGCTGTGAAGGCGGAATTACAATCGGAGAAAACTGTGCAATCGGTCAGGGATGCTTCTTTTTAACGAGTAATCATAACTATAAATCAAAGACTCACGTTCCTTTTGATAATGTAGGAATTAAGCAGAGAATTGAAATAGGTAAAAATGTTTGGATTGGTGTCAGGAGTATGATTTGTCCGGGGGTTAAAATAGAAGACGGCGCTATTGTAGCAATGGGCTCGGTTGTTACAAAATCCGTTCCAAAGTGCGCAATTGTAGGTGGAAATCCCGCAAAAATCATAGGCTGGAGAGATATTGAACTGTATGAAAAAAATGCAAAATTAAACAATCATCCCGATATCAATAAGCCGATTGAGTGGGTGACGAATGATAAATTTAAAGATTATCTGAAATAATTATATAACTTTGGCTAAAACCCGATAACGAAACAATAAAACACACTTTTGAAGCTTATAATACGGTTGGATGATGCGCATTTACACTCTTTGTCTTAAATGTTAGAATGTGAATATGGATTTTACGCAACAAAATGAAAAAGACAGACAATATTTTACTCAAGATTTTTCCGTTTTGGAAAAACTGTTTTCCAAAATCAGAAATTCACTTTTTACGGGGGAAAGAGTCAAAATATCCGATTTGGATTTATCTGAAATAATAGATTTTCAAAAAAACCAAACCCTTATTTTTATAAGTTTATTCCAAGCGGGCAAAACTTTTATAAGATACGGAAACTCTAAAAATAATATAGAAGATGCAATAAATCGGGATATTGAAATGCTTAGAAAAAAAGCAACATTTGAAGATTTCGATGTTCAAAACCCCGATGTTTGCAGAATAATGCTTGAATATACTTATGATATGACAAAAACGGATGTGAATTTATTGCAATCCGTCAAATTTGATGAAAACAGATTTGAAACAGGAATAAACGGAATAAGAATAAAAAACGGAAATAATTCTTATTATTATCTTCCGACAGACGCCGTAACTTATTCCAACATAACTTTAAATGACGCATTAAAGGTGCTTTTGAAAAAAACTCCGATAGCAAAAATGACCAAAAGTTTTTCACAAAGAACAAGAATATTCAAAAATTCAAAAGAATACGAATGCTTTATTTTTAAATCACGTGCCTTTGTTTCTTATAAAAACACCGTAATTCCTCTTTATCGGGGAAATGTAAGGTATTTTGAATATAATCAGGATGTATTATATAATCAAATTCTTAAATCGGGCGATTGGCTTATAAAAAACATGTATGATGACGGCAGATTTTTATATTATTACGACTGCGCAAAAGATAATTTAATTGACCATGAGCATCCGAACAGAAAAGAAGATAATCTTTATTATAACGATTTACGGCACTGCGGAGGAGCTATTACTCTTATAAGGTTGTATCAGATAACCAAAGATAAAAAATATTTTGAGCCCGTTAAAAAAGCTCTTCAATGGAGTATTTCGACTTTAAAAGAACAGCAAACCCCTTGGGGCAAGGGTTATTATGCCTTTTACAACAAAAAAGCAAAGCTTGGCGGTAGCGGTGTCATGCTGAGTGCTTTAATGATGTATTATGACACTTTTAAAGATAACTCTTTTAATGAATTTATCGTAGGTTTAACAAAGCATTTGATTTCAAGAGTTGATGAAAAGGGAGAATTTTTAGGCTACTACATTCATCCCTCATATAATGACGGTAAACCCCTTGATAGTATAAGCGAAGAAGAAAAGAAACAATTATTTTCTTTTTATTACCCCGGAGAAGCTCTTTTGGGTTTAGCGCTTTTTGTAAATAATTTTAACGGAGAAGAAGAATTTAAGAAAGAAGTTAAAAAAATCAGCGAAAAAGCGCTCGATTGGATTGTTGAAGAAAGACCAAAAATATACGGCGATTTGTTTACGGCTTTGCCGTCCGATGCTTGGTTAATGCAGGCGATTGAGCAATGGGTTAAAACAGACGGCTTTAAAAAGGAAAATTATATAAATTTTGTTTTCCATGATGCCGATATAATGTGCGAAAAAACTTATCAGGAAAACAATTCTCCTTATATTGATTATTGCGGAGGAATGTATTATAACTATGGCGATCATTATTACCCCGACGGTGCTCGCTGTGAAGGGCTGATTGCTTCATATTATCTTGCAAAATATCTCGGAAATGAAGAATTAAAAGAAAAATACAAACAGGCATGTAAAAAATGCGCTTGTTGTATTTTCCATTTGTTTAACAGCGAGGAAAGCTCATATTCCCATAAAAATCCTTCAAAAAGTATAAATTCAATAAGATTTAAAGCAACAAGACAATGGGTCAGAGTCGATTCCATACAGCATGTCAGCTGTTTCTTTTCAAGAATGAAGCTTGATGATATTAAATAAATTATTCGTTATCGCTGCAGTAAATATATGCTCCGTTTCTAAAGAAGCATTTTACTCTTGCTTCTTCATTTCCTTCGGAAGACTTTTCCGCATCTTTCTTATATTGCGTAAGCTTATCTTTTTCCCAAATATAGCTTTCGCCGACTTCCGAAAAACCGTCCGTAAAATCCCTTACGTTTTTAGCATGTGAATGTATGGAGCCGTCGCTATAGAAATCTGTATATGAACCCCATGCTTCATATAGGTCGTCTTTGACATAATCAGTGTTGTAATAATCCAAAGAGCCGTCATTTTTGAAGCCTAAGCTTTCATCAATTGTAACTTGTTCGTTTTCTTCATTGTATCCTTTTGCTATTGCGCTTATTGTTCCGTCGGGATTATATTCGTATATGTCTTCTTTATTTTCGTTTAATATATTGACTTGTTTTGATTTATCTCTTCTTAAGGTGATTTTTCTTATCATGTTGCCGTTAATATCATATTCGTATATTTTAAGAGGCAAGGATTGCGTTTTGTCCGAAGATTTTACAAAAAGAACGCGAACATTTCCGTTAGAATAAGTTATATCTTCAAAATTTGATTTTTCCCCCTGCTCAATTAATTCGTCTCCCAGTGCATTGATTGCTTTTGCAATAGTTTTATAATTTTCGATTTTTTGTTTAATGTAATGTACATCGGTTGTTAGTATAAAATTTGCCTTTTTCTCAATTTCTCCGACCTTTTTCTCTATTGCCGCATGGGCATAAGAGTCTCCTTTAAATGAGACATTACTCATAATTTGAGCTTTTATTGCATTTGATGAATTTTTGGAAAAAGTGAAATTTCCCGCCGTTTGGTTTAAGGTGCTGTTTTTTGATTGTAATTGCGGTTGTTTTAAAGGATTGAAATTTAATAAACCGATATTGTTGATTTTCATAATATATTCTCCTTGATTTGCTAATTATTTCGGTATGATTCCAGTTTTCCCGTTTTGTCAAAAG
>CANQAW010000101.1 GCA_947589525.1 Candidatus Gastranaerophilales bacterium | reverse complement strand
GGTTTTTGTTTTGCTTCGCAAAACGAATGTTATAAAATTTTTCAAGGCGACCCTGATATGTTGTTTTTAAGCGCAATCAGCGCAATTAATTCATACCCTAAATTTGAATTATCCGAAATTCAATCTAAAAACGGATATATCCTTTTTACCCAAGGATCTAAATTTTATCTTTTGACTTTAACAAAAAAATATCAAAACCAGACGGAAATCAAGGTTCTTCCTCAAAATAGCGACTACACCAATAATAACGAAGTTGCAAAAACTGTCTTTTTATTAATTGAAAATCAAATCAAAAATAAAAAAATGGAACTGATTAAATAATGAATAACCATAAATACGCACAAGTTCTTGTTGATATAAATAAACTGGGTTCAAAAACCTTCAGTTATTTAATTAAAGAAGATTTAAAAGATAAAATCAAAATAGGAAGTGCGGTTTCAGTTCCTTTCGGAAGAAGAAAAGAAACCTTAAAAGCTTATGTTGTGGGATTTAGCTCTTATCTTGAAGAAGGAATAAAACCAAAAGAAATTGAAGATATATTAGATGAAACTCCGATTTTTTCAAGCGAATATTTAGAACTTTTAGAGTGGGTTTCAAATTATTATTTCTGCGATATACAGACTGTTTTAAATATGGCATTACCTCAAAAATTCTTTGAAAAAAATGTTAAAAAATACAGAAAACCCAAAATTGAAAATAAAATTTTTGAAAAAACGGATATTGAAAATAAAAACTCTCTAACACCCGCGCAAAAAAAGGTTTACGACGAAATCAAAAAAATAAGCGCTAAAACCTCGCTTATTTATGGAATTACGGGTTCGGGCAAAACCGAGATTTATTTTAAATTAATTGAAGATACAATTAAAAAAGGTAAAAACGTAATTTTCTTAGCGCCCGAAATTGCTCTTGTATCACAGCTTACAATAAGAACAATAGAACGTTTTGGCGCTGACAAGATTGCTCTTTGGCACAGCTCGATAACGGAAGCGGAAAAATACGAAACCTGGAGAAAATTAAGAAACAATGAAATCAAAATCCTCTTTGGGGCAAGAAGCGCTGTTTTTGCGCCCATTAAAGATTTAGGTCTTATAATAATCGATGAAGAACACGATTCAAGCTATAAACAAACAATGCCAAACCCCAGATATAACGCTAAAGACGTTGCAAAAAAACTCTGCGACCTGTACGGTGCTAAATTAGTGCTTGGTTCTGCCACTCCCTCTATTGAAAGCTATTATGAAGCAATAAACACAAATTCTTTATTTACACTAAAAGAAAGATATAATGAAGCAAGCCTGCCTCAAGTAGTTATAGTTGATATGAAACAGGAAAGGCTGGATAAAAACTACACTCTTTTTTCAAAAACATTAATTGAAAATACAATTGAGGCTATAAATAATAATCATCAGGTTATTTTTTTAATAAACAGGCGCGGTTACAGCTCATACAGCCAGTGTCTTGAATGCGGAGAAGTCTTGGAGTGCAGAAAATGCGCAATTCCTATGATTTATCATTACCGGACAAATTCTTATAAATGCCACTATTGCAATTCAACTCTCCCTTATCCTCAAAAATGCCCCTCTTGCGGGTCTGAAGCTATGGAAAACTTCGGAGCAGGCTCTCAAAAAGTTGAACTTCAGGCAATGGAAATTTTTAAAGATTATAGAATTGCAAGATTGGATTCCGATAGTTTATCTAAAAAAAATGAACATATTGAAATTTTAAAACAATTTCAAAAAGGCGAAATTGATATTTTAATCGGAACACAAATGATAGCAAAAGGGCTGGATAACAAAAATGTAACGCTTGTCGGTGTAATAAACGCTGATTTAAGTTTTAACTTACCTGACTATAAAAGCTCGGAGCGCGGTTTTTCAATTTTAACTCAGGTAGCGGGGCGCTCGGGGCGAGGAGAAGAAAAAGGCAAAGTTATTTTTCAAACTTATAACGAGGAAAATATCTTTTTAAAAAACGCTCAGGCGCAGGATTATGAAAAATTCTACCAAAACGAAATATCTCAAAGAGAGCTTTTTGACTATCCTCCTTTTTCAAAAATGATAAGAGTCATATTATCATCTAAAAACGAATACAGAGCCGAAAAATCCGCTCTTGAAATAGAGCTTCATTTAAGCGATTATTTAAAAAAACTTTCTTTAGATGAAGCTATTTTGGTTTTAGGCCCTGCGCCCTGCGTTATAAATAAAATTAAGGAAGAATACAGATATAATATTTTAATTAAAAATAAATTGGATTTTTCGGGTCATAAAACCGTTTTGCGGTTTTTAAAAACAATCAAACTGCCATCGGATATAAAGTTAACGGTCGATATAGACCCTTCGGATATATTATGATAATAAATTCAAATTCTACAACAAAAAGAACCGATATTTTAATTGAACACTATTTAAAGCTGTTAAATTCAGGGGTACACAGCGAAAAAATTCTGGTTCTTGTTCAAAATTCAAAAAAGAAAAAAGAATTTATTGAAAAAGTAAAAAAATTATCCCCCGAAGGTTATATAGGAAGCCTTAAAATATACAGTTTTTCAGGTTTTATTTATAACTATATTTCAGATAACTGGGTAAATATTGAAAATTCAATTAAAGATAAAACAAATGTTAAAATAATCCCCTCTCTATCTGGGTTAGAAATTTCGCAATATATTTTTAAAGACTGCTTAAAAGAAATTTCTTTTGAAGGATATAACTCTAAAACAAGCCTTTTGCACCAGTTATTTAGAAGATATTCTCTGATTAATTTAAATGCTCTAAATAGCGAAGAAATAAAGCAAAGAGAAAAAGTCTTAAAAGAAAGCTACACAAAAGAAATTAACCAAACAATAAATGACTATAAGAAAAAAACAATTTACTTGCGCGCTTTTGATTATATAAGGCAAATTAACCTTTTTGAATACCTTTATAAAAATTTAAAAAACGAGTTTGAATATCTTTTTTTAGATGACGGAGACGAAATTACGCCTTGTGAGCTTGAATATATAAAATATATTAAAGACGATTTAAAAGATTTTTATATAGGTTATGACAGTTTAGGTTCATCTCGTTTAGGGTATTTAGGTGCGATAAACGCTGATTTTGAAAAGATATTTAACCAAAAAGCCCTTAATTACAATGATTTTAAAGATAAAAAAACAAAAAATGCGCTTTTAATTTTTAATTCAATTAAAGAAGAAAAAGAAATAGAGCTTGATAACATTGAACAAAGAACATTTCTTAAAAGAAACGAAATGATTGAAGACACCATATCTGAAATTAAAAAACTGATTAATCAAGGAATAAATTATAAAGATATTGCTTTAATAACTCCTTTGAGCGATGAATTTTTAAAAACTTCGCTTGAAAAATCAAATCTTCCTTTTAATTTTATTTCCAAAAACGAAAAATTGAACCAAAATAAAATCATTAATTATATTTTGGAATTTTTAAAAATAATTAACGATGAAAAAAATTCAGACATTTCTCCCTACACTCTAAAAGGAATTTTAATCGAGCTTTTAAAAGCTCCTAAAATTGAAGCAATACAATTAATTCAAGATTATCAAATAAAAAGAAATTTTGATTTGATAAATTTCTTTGATTTTTTAAAAGAGAAAAAACAAACCTGCGATTTTGCATCAAAAATTCTTGAACTGTATGAAAATATAAGATTTGAAAAGCTCTCAACTCAAGTAGTTTCCACGGTTGAAAATTTTGTTAATTTTAAAAGTGAAAATTCAAAAGATATAATAAAAATCAATCAATTTTTAAAACAGATTTATGATTTTGAAGAAGTATTTTCAAATAATGTTAAAAATCAGGATTTAATTAATCAAATTGAAAACACGATTATATCCGAAAATCCGCTTTCCGATGACGATATTGAAGAGAACTCAATTGTTGTTTCAACAATTCAAAAAATAGTTGATTACTCTTATAAAACAAAATATCAATTTTATTTGGATATTACAAATTCTTCTTGGCTAAAACAAGATATAGGGCCTTTATATAACGCTTGGGTAATGCAGAAAACTTGGTCAAAAGATGATTTTGAACTATCCGATAATATTGAACTTACTAAAGACAGATCCGCAAGATTGTTATACAAGGCCTATCTTTTGGGAGATTTTATCTGCCTTTATTCAAGCGATTACGATTCTTTGGGGGCGGAAAATTTTTCAGGTATTAATAAATTCTATAAATTCAATTCAAATGCCCAAAATGAAATCCCTCAAAATCCAATCATACCAAGAGATGACCAGAGGGAAGTTTTAAATTACAAAGGCGCATTAATGTCGGTATCCGCATGCGCAGGGTCTGGCAAAACAACAATAATGCTTTTATTGATTGAAAAAATCTTAAGCGGAGAAATTTTAAAAGAGCTTAAAATCGAACCTAAAAATATTTTTGTTTTAACTTTTATGGAATCTGCGGCAAGAAATTTTAAGGAAAGAATTAAAAAAAGATATCCGAATTTAAAAGAACTGCCCAATATTTCAACCATCCACGGGCTTGCGCTTCGAATAATTAAAGAAAACAGCAACAATTACAAAATAAATCTTGAAGATGATTTTGAAATAATTGACGAAATTAAAAGAAGTGCGGTTTTAAACGATATTTTAAAATCTTTAAGCATACAAAATGATAAATTAAACTTATATGACAGCGCCATATCAACATATAAAAACGAGCTTGCAAAAGATGAAAACTATATATGTTCAAACAGGCTGTTTTTAAATGTTTTTAATTTATATCAAAAACAATTAAAAGAGCAAAATTTAATTGATTATGATGACCTTTTGCTGCTGAGCTTAAAGCTTTTAAAAGAAAACAAGGATGTTTTAGAGTATTATCAAAATCTTGCAAAAGTAATAATAGAAGATGAAGCACAGGATTCAAGCTATATTCAGCAAAGTTTAATTACTCTTTTAGGGGGGAAATATCGAAATATTGTCCGATGCGGAGATATTAATCAAGCAATAACTTCAACTTTTACAAACAGCGACCTTAGAGGTTTTAGAGAATTTATTAAAAACTCTAAAAATGTTGAAATGGATAAATGTCAGCGCTGTGCAACGGGAATTTTGGATTATGCCAATAATACGGTTAAATTTGCAAATGATAAAAAATTTAATCCTTTTTCAACTCTTAAAATGAAGCCCGTTGAAGGAAAAAACACGCTTGATAGCCATGCGGTTATATCCGAAATTTTTGAAAAAGAAAAAGAAGAAGAAGATTTTATTATAAATAAAATAAAAGAAATTTTAAAAGAAAATGAAAATTCCACAATAGCAATACTTTTAAGAAGCAATTTTTCAATTTTAAAATGGGAAAATATTTTAAAAAATAATTCGATTAAAACCTTTACAAACAAAGACAGTTTCATTTCAAACCCTCTGTATAACATTGCTGTTTTAATTCTAGAATATATTGCCGACCCTTATAATTTGAATTTAACCAAAAAAATCGCTTCGGAACTCCATAAAATCAAAAAATGCGATTTTGAATCTTTGTGTTTTGTAAACGAATTGGATAAACCCTTGTTTTTAAGCTCTGCTTTTGAAGAAAAGATTTTTTGGGATATGGATTATTTTCTTTCTCAAACTTGTTCGATTTATGAGCTTATAACAAATATCGGAAATTTTTATTTTAAAAATTCGGCACAGGAAGAAAACATTTCTCTTCTTGCTCAGATTGCGCAAAAAATTTATAATACCCAAAAAACTTTTGAAAAAACAGTCAAAAAACTAAGAGAAATTCAATTTAAAAGCAGTTTTTCAAATATCAAACTGTTTGCCAAAAACAATCAGCTTGAGCAAAATTCCGTTTCAATAATGACGCTTCATAAATCAAAAGGGGATGAATTTGATTATGTCTTTATTCCCGAATTAACCGAGGATAATTTCTGTTTTGATATGGAACGATTAAAACTAAAAGAAAATTCCAAGTTCAATCAAAAAATAAAAAAGCACCCTTTATCGGATGACGAGCTTAAAAAAGAAATAATAGAAGAAAGCTTCAGACTAATTTATGTCGGAATTACAAGAGCAAAGAAAAAATTATATATGACAAGTTCAAACAGCTATAAAGTCTTTTCAAAACTAAAAAAAGTAAACTCTTCAGAGCTTTTTGAAATATCGGAGATAATAAAATGAAAAAAATTAATACCTTTAGCGCAAATTCTCTGAAGCTTTTGCAAAAAGATAAAAAAGAATTTGAAAACAGATATATTTATAATCTTTATCTCGGAAAAAATGATAAAAGAGCACTTTTAGGGCAAAAATTCCATAATCTTATTTGTTTTTACATTAAAAATTTTGATGTTTCGAAACTTATTTTAAATTTAGATGAAAAAGAAAGATTAATATGGAAAAATCTTGAAAATTATTTAAAAGATATCAAAAATAACTTTATAAAAACGGAATATCCTTTTTTAATAAAAGAAAAATTAAATAACTCCTTTTATTATCTCACGGGAAGATTTGACGCTATTTATAAAGAAAACGATAATTATATAATCTACGATTGGAAAACTTTAAATATTCCAAAAGACGCGCAAAATGACCTGCAAACCGTTGTTTATTTATATTGCTCCGGAATAATTTTTAAAACCGATAAAATCAAAATGAGATATTTATCAATCGAAAAACAAGAA
>CANQAW010000100.1 GCA_947589525.1 Candidatus Gastranaerophilales bacterium | reverse complement strand
AATACCCGACCGTATGCAGGACGTTCTGTCAAAACACGGGCTTGAAAACGATAAGTCGATTGCCCGCTATACCGATTATAAAAAAATGATAGCGGAGCACCCCGAACTGCAACTTATAAGTATTGCGACGGAAAGCGGGTTGCACGCCGAAATCGCCCTTTACTGTATTGAAAAGGGCATAAACGTGATTATCGAAAAGCCGATGGCTATGAGTATTGCGGACGCGGAAAAGATAATCGAACTGTCCGCAAAGAAAGGCGTTAAAGTTTCGGCGTGCCATCAGAACAGATTCAATATTGCCGTTCAGCAGACCCGCCGCGCTTTGGAAGGGGGAAGATTCGGCAAAATTTCTCACGCCTCGATAAACGTACGCTGGAACAGGGGCAAAGAATACTATGACCAAGCAAAGTGGCGCGGCACGTGGAAAAACGACGGCGGCGCGCTTATGAACCAGTGTATACACGGCATAGACCTTTTGCGCTGGATGATGGGCGACGAAATCGATGAAGTGTACGGAGTTACAAAACAGCAATTCCATAGTTATCTCGAATGTGAAGATATCGGTATGGCGGTCATCAAGTTCAAAAACGGAGCCGTCGGCACAATAGAGGGAACTACCAACGTATATCCCAAAAACCTCGAAGAAACGCTTTATATCTTCGGCGAAACGGGTACCGTCAAACTCGGCGGTAAGTCCACAAACGCGATAGACGTATGGGATTTTGCCGACGAGCAGGAGGGGGACGATAAAAACCGCGGGCTGTTCGAACAGACTTCGAATGTTTACGGCAACGGACACACAAGCTTGTTTGCAGACGTGGTAGACGCGATTGAAAACGACAGAAAACCCTATGTAGACGCGGTTGCGGGCAGAAACGCACTTGAAACGGTGCTTGCCGTGTATAAGTCCGCGGCAGAGGGGAAACCCGTAAAATTGCCGCTTGAAAAGTGTGCGTCAATAGATTTCCAAGGAAGATTCGGCAAGTGATATGAAGATAGCATTTATTTCGGCGGCGCAAAGCATTCATATTGTGCGTTGGGCAAATGCGATGGCAGAGCGCGGACATGCGGTTACAGTTATAACTTGTAAAAATCATTGTCCGCAAGACCGCTCACAATATCTGCCAAACGTGCAAATTATAGCTCTTCGCTTTTCTGCACCGATAGGTTACTATCTTAATGCGGGGCAATTGAAACGCGTCGTAAGACGTGAAAAATTCGACGTTATAAATGTGCACTATGCAAGCGGTTACGGCACTCTTGGTCGTAGAGCGAAATTAAAGAATGCACTTTTGAATATTTGGGGAAGCGATGTGTACGAATTCCCCTATCAAAGCGCGTTCAAAATGCGCACAATAAAGAAAAATTTATCTTATTATCGATTACTTGCAAGCACGAGTAATTGTATGGCGCGCCAAGCTGAAAAAATCGTCGACCGTGAATATTATATAACGCCTTTCGGCGTTGATACCGAGCTTTTTAAACCGATGCCGGAATTAAAACCCCAAGACAGGATAATTTTCGGCACCGTAAAAACTTTAAGCCCCAAATACGGGATAGAGGACACTATAAAGGCATTTATTAGTTTAAATAATAGGCTTATTGCGGAGGGCAAAAAAGATTTATCCGATAAACTCTATTATGAGATATACGGAACAGGTGAGTTAAAAGATAAATTGCAGGAATTAATTAACGAAAATTCTATGCAAGACAAGATAAAACTGTGCGGATATGTTCAGAATAGCCAATTGCCGCAAATTTATAATAGATTTACGGTGGGTAATTTTAACAGTATAAGCGACAGTGAGTCTTTCGGTGTTGCAGCAGTCGAAGCTATGGCATGCGGTATTCCAGTACAAGTAAGCGATGCCGACGGCTTTGCCGAAGTGGTGGAAGACGGGGTTACGGGTTTGATTGCTCCCAAAGGCGATATTGAAGCTATTGCAGATAATATGTATAAATTACTTATGAATGAACAATTGCGAGATGAAATGTCCGCCGATGCCGTGAAACACGTATTATGTTTATACGATTGGAAAGAGTGCGTAACCAATTTATTAAATATATATCATTTAATGGTGCAGTAGATGGTTTTACAAACGAAATTAAGAAGTCATTGGGATGTAAAAGATATAGCATACATTGCAATGATGTTCTGCTATCTGTTTTTTTTCAAATTTTATAGGGTGCCTATTTTTGACAGCTTGCCGATATTAAGCTATTTTGATTCTGCAATTATTGTCGGTATAGTTTTATTTTTATTATTGCCATTTGTAAAAGGTTTCTTTAATAATTTTTGTAATGTCGTTTCCTGTAAAAAAGTTTCTGCTGTGCTTCTGTCATGTTTTGCAATACTTTGTTATGCATTTATATTGCCCGTTTTAAAAGGCTCGTTGGATTTTTCTACTGTAGAAACATTAGGACATTTATTTATATTCGTATGTGTCGGCATTTTGATATTTTCCTTTCTAAAAACAAAACGCCGTACAAATAAGTTAACTGAATATATAATTTTGTGTTTTGTCATACAAACCATAATTCAATATATTGGATTTTTGATTCCCGCATTCGGAAATTTTACAAACATTTTCAAAAGTGAAGATGCTATTGAATTAAAAAAGCAATATGACGGTTTCAGACTCAACGCTATTTCCGGGTCATTAGCCTTTGGCTTGGCAACAGGTTATTCTGTTGTAACTATCATATTTGTATCAAGATGGAATGAGCTAAGGCATTTTAAACCGATTATTAAACCAATATTGTTTTTTGTGTTGATAATGGGTGGGGTTATTACAGGTAGGACGGCGTTACTTTTAGATATAATAGGCATATTCTTGATCTTTATAAGAAAAATTTTTGTTCGTACAAATAAAAAAATTGCCAGAGAAAATCTTAAAGCATTTTTTAAGGTCGGAATAGTATTTGCGGCGATTTTGGCTATAGGCATAGCTCTTCTATATAGGCGACCTGAGTTTCAAGCGGCATTTAAAACTATAACCGTATGGCTTGAGAAAGGTCCTAAACAATATCTGGGTATTGGGGGAAACGACACAGAGTATGATTTTTTTGCTACAAATTATTCGGTAATTTCTGACATTAAAGATATTTTTTTCGGTGACGGGATCTGGGAAAACAGCGATGGAACATATTACTTACATCAAGATGCCGGCTACGTAAGAATTTTTGGGTTCGGTGGCTTGGTTTGGCTGGTTATATTGATTATATTTCAGCTTAATTTCTTTAACTTTAACATAAAGAAAAAAATATCCTATGAAAATATAGTTTTACTTGTGATAATTTTAGTTGCAACGATAAAAGGAGATAATATAGGAATTAGCTTGAATAATAACGTGGTGATTTTTATGGTCATGCTTCGTGATTTGGATTTAAAAGGAGAAAAGTATGCAAAATCAAACAGAAAACAAATTACCGGCAATGTCCGTACTTCTGACGGTTTACAATCGTTTAAGTGTAAAAAATACAATTAACAGTGTTTTAAACCAAACTTTTAAAGATTTTGAATTTTTGATTATTGACAATGCCTCCGATGACGGAACTTACGAGCTTTTATTGGATTTTGCCGATAAAGATAAGCGTATTATTGTCGTGCGTAACGAGGTAAATAGAGGACAGACTTATTCCTTACAACGTGGAATAGATTTGGCAAAAGGAAAGTATATTGCACGGATAGATGCCGATGATTTGATGGTTCAAACAAGATTAGAGAAACAATATAAATTTATGGAAGAACACCCAGATTACGGCGTATGCGGCACATGGGCAAGATTTATTACCGACGAAGATAAACTTGCAATGGTTATTCCTACGTGTACTACGGATGAAGGGTTAAGGGTTTATCAGCGTATAGGCTGTGGGCTTTTTCATCCTTCGGTAATAATGAGGAGCAATGTTTTAAGAGAGCATAATTTAAATTACAGTACAGCCTATTCAATGGCGGAAGACTATTATATGTGGTATCGTATTATGCTCTTTTCAAAGGGTGGTAGTATAGGCGAGCCCCTAACATATTATAGGCGCGGCAATAATAACGACAGTAAAAAACACGCTGAAACCACACGCAAAGAAGCTTTGGAAATCAGAAATTTAATATGCGATGAAGATAATTTTGTCGGTAAAGATGAAATGCAAAAAATTTTGCATAATGAAACGGACGAGCCGCCGACAATTTCAAAGTATTTAAAAACAAAAAGGCTTTATAAAGTATATTTGAATAAAAATTTAAGTAAAAAGCATGTTGATTACGGTATTGTAAAAAGGTGTATTCGCATGTCTTTATTTGATAATTATATTGTACAGAACAAAAGATTTTGGGCAAAAATCGCATATAGGATTTATCGCATTTTGCGTAGTTTCAGATATGCAATAAAGAGATAAACGGTGATGATATGAAAGTAGTGATTTTAGCAGGCGGAAGAGGAACGAGAATAAGCGAAGAATCGCATTTGAAACCTAAACCCATGATAGAAATAGGCGGTTTGCCTATACTTGTTCATATAATGAAAATATATTCGGCACAGGGGTTCAATGATTTTATTATTTGTGCCGGCTATAAGCAGCAGATTATCAAAGAATATTTTGCACACTATTTTTTATACAATAACGACGTTACTTTCGATATGAATAGCAACGAACGCATAATCCATACAAAGTCGATGGACAGGTGGAAAGTAACAGTTGTTGATACCGGATTGAATTCCGATACAGGTGGTCGAATCAAACGCGTAAAAGAATATATCGGTAACGAACGTTTTATGATGACTTATGGCGACGCCGTAGGGGATATTGACTTTCAAAAATTATTGGACTGCCATGCCAAATCCGGGAAATATGCAACTTTAACATGCTATAATTTCGGCCAAAATAAAGGAGTTGTCGATATAAATAAAGACGGGTCGGTAAAAGCATTTCGGGAAAAATCAGATGTTGACGGTGATTTAATAAATATAGGTTTTATGGTGCTTGAACCCGAAGTATTTGACTACATTGAGGGTGACGCTACATCTTTTGAAAATGAACCTTTAAGGCAACTTGTTAAAGACGGACAGCTCAATTCTTATTTGCATAAAGGATTTTGGCAATGTATGGACACTTTAAGGGAAAAAGAACGGTTGGAAAGTCTTTGGGAGAGCGGCAAGTCGCCTTGGAAAATTTGGTAATTTATGGTTGATTTGAATTTTTATAAAGGCAGGAAAGTATTAGTTACAGGACATACGGGATTTAAAGGATCCTGGTTGTGTAACATCTTGTGTAATTGTGGCGCAGAAGTTGTAGGGTTTTCTCTTGAACCGCCTACGACACCCAACTTATTCTCATTGACAGGTTTAAAAAATCGCATGGTATCAATCATCGGCGATATATGTAATTATGAAAAATTGTTATGTATATTTAAACAATATTGTCCGGAAATAGTTTTTCACCTTGCCGCTCAACCTATTGTAAGATACAGTTACGAAAATCCCAGATGGACATATGAAACCAATGTGATGGGAACGGTTAATGTTTTGGAATGTGTAAGAAATACTTCTTGTGTCAAAAGTTTTCTTAATATTACTACCGATAAAGTTTATGCTAACGACGATATCCCCGACCACCCGTTTCGTGAAGATGAGCCACTTGACGGATTTGATCCTTACAGCAATAGCAAATCATGTAGTGAATTGGTTACTCATAGCTACAAAAAATCTTTCTTTTCCGAAAGAGAATGCGCTATATCTACTGCGAGAGCGGGTAATGTTATAGGCGGGGGCGATTTTTCAAAAGACAGGATTCTACCGGATTGTTTCCGAGCAGTCGAAAAAAACGAAGTTATTATTGTCAGAAATCCTTATTCTATCAGACCATATCAACATGTCTTGGAACCTTTGTTTTTGTATCTTGAAATAGCAGAAAAGCAATATAAAGATATTGCTTTTCAAGGATACTATAATATCGGTCCTGACGAGGTGGACTGTATTTCTACGGGTGAACTTGTAACGATATTTTGTTCTTCTTGGGGCGAAGGTACATCATGGATTAATCTGACAGAACAAAATGCTCCTCATGAGGCAACCTTTTTAAAGCTCAATAACAATCAAGTGAAGAAAGTTTTCGGTTGGAAACCTGTATGGCATATTGATGAGGCAGTAAGAAAAACGGTTGAATGGGACAAGGCATATTTAACCGACGAGAGTTCGGTTTTAAATATTATGAATAAGCAAATAAAAGAATTTTTGACACTCGGAGGTGCAAAATGATAAAAGTTTCAAAAGCATGTTGCGGAGAAGAAGAACTTCAACAGGTGCAAGAAGTATTCGATTACGGATATTTCGGCTTGGCTTATAAAGTAAATGAATTTGAACAGGAAGTACAGAAATATTTGGGTACCGATCGTAAAGTTATTGCTGTGGTTAACGGCACTGCGGCTTTACGCATAGCATTGGATGCATGCGGCATCGGTAAAGGTGATGAAGTCATACTGCCTTCTTTTACGTTTGTCGCAACGGCGCAGGCGGTTACGGAGTGTGGCGCAACTCCCGTGTTTGCCGAAATAAATAAAGATGACTTTTTAATCAATGTAGAGGACGTGAAGAAAAAAATTACGCCCAAAACGAAGGCAATCATACCTGTTCATTATGCGGGTGCTGTCTGTGATATGCAGGCGTTATTGCGCATTAAAGAGCAAACAGGTATAAGAATACTCGAAGATGCC
>CANQAW010000099.1 GCA_947589525.1 Candidatus Gastranaerophilales bacterium | reverse complement strand
AATACTCTGGCGGTTGCGGAACAAGAAGCGATTGTTTCTTTTTGCGATTCTCAAATTGAAGAAACAAACTCGCAAATTTCACAATTGGAAAGTAATATTTCTTCGATTGAATCGGAAATATCTTCCTACGTTTCTCAAATTTCATCCCTGAGCGCTATGCTTTATGACGCCAACAATAAGACAAGATCAAAAATACAGGCGCAAATTTCAACATTGAACGGCTTGAAAGGTAATGCCGAAGCAAGATTGCAAAACGAAGAAGATATTTTATCGGTAATGAATGAAAAACTTACTTCTTTGGAAGAACAAAAACCCCAAGAAGAAGAAAAACTTCAAGAACTAATCGCAACACGTTCTGATTTGGAAGAACAAGTAAACCAAGTTAAAGATGAAGCAATTACAAGTGCTCTTGAAAATCTTCAACAAAAAAGAAGTGTGCTTGAAGATACGAAAGTAAAGTTATCGGATTCGATAAAAGAAAACATTGAATTGACAAACTCGGCATTATCCGAGCTTGAAGCGCAAATTGCTCAATTAAAACAAGAATTGTTTGAAAAAGAACAAATCCAAAACTTGAAGAATAATCAAGAACCCCAAACCAAAATATACAGCCAAACCCAAGCAAGCGTTAAAAATAACAGCGCTTCAAAACGAGCAATAGGAAATCAGACAAGCGCCATTGCTTCAGAAACGCTAACCCCCGAAAAAATAAAAGAAAATTTAAAAGACGCTGAATCGGATTTGGAAAAAAATCAAAAAACACTCAGCGACATCTATAACGGTTCAAACATAGATTTATCTCCAAAAAGAGAATTACAAGAAGCTGATTTTAACACACTTATGACAGGACTCGACGAGGTTGATCCGGCTTTAGCAGGTGAAGTATCAGACTTAAAATCCGATTTGGACAGCAAAGAAGCACTTCTTGACGCTAAAGATCTTGAAATTGCAAATTACGAAGCGCAAATTCAAGAATTAAAAATGCAAGCTCTGGATTTAGACGCAATATCATCATCTTTAACGGAAGTTCAAGGTTCGCTTGATAACGTTGACGAGTCTAAATTGGATTCGGACGAAAAACAAGAGCTTTCAGACAAAAAATCTTCTCTTCAAACAAAATTGGGCGAAGTTAACAGCCAAAAAGAATTGATAGAACAGCAGATTAAAGAAAAAGAAGAAAGCGACGAATATAAACAGCTAAAAGAAGACAGAACTCAGCTAAAACAAGACTATGATGATGCTTTAAAAGCTCTTGAGGATAAGCTTTCGGAAGTTACGAACAAATATCCCAAACTGGATGAAGTTGCAGAAAATTATAAAAATTCATACAATAATTATCAAACCTCAAAAGACGAACTTGTTGAAATTGCAAAAGGCAATGTAATTTCAAGCCAAGCAAAAGTTGAAGAATTAACGAAAACAAATGCAATGAACGAAGCAGACAGCGTTGCACGCGAATACAAGTTCTCATCGGCAGAAGGAGAAGAAGTAGTTGATTTCGCCTCAAACTTCATAGGCTGCAACGAGGCGGACGGTTCGGCAAATAAATTTGTTAACGGCGGAAGCTCCGGTGCAACCCCTTGGTGCGCAGCTTTTGTTAATTATGTTCTTAAAAATTCGGGTGAATATGATGATGTAGCCTCTTGGTATAAAAATATAAGTAATAAATGGTATTGCCCGAATATTGCAAATGCAGCTAAAGACGCAGGTGCAATTATAGACCAAAGTGAAGCGCAAGCGGGCGATATAGTTTTATTTTACAGCGACGATAAAGGAAGATATTCCCATGTCGGAATTGTTGAGTCGGTTGATTCGGATGGCACGGTTCACACAATTGAAGGAAATACTTCAAATCAGGTTGCAAAAAGAACATATCAAAATGGTCAAAGAAAAATGACATTCTGCAATCCTTACGCGTAATATAACATTTTAAATAAAAACCCTCTTTTATTTAAAAATTACAAGCCCGTTTTTAAATTTAAATACTAAAAATCATATTTTTTAAAAAAGCCCCCTTAAAAGGGCTTTTAATTTGCCTAAAAAAATAAAAATTTTTTAAAAATTCGACCGCCTTTTTAAATATATGTTATATATAAGTATTATATAAATTATACCTGCAATCTTGCAACATAATGCACAAATTGTGCCCAAGGTTATAAAGCAAGCGGAACAGGATGCGTATACGACTGCCCCGGAGGTACTAAAATAAACGGTTCGTGTATAAAACCCTCATCGTCATGTTCAGGCGACTGGAGAGCTGCTACAGAATCTGAAATATGTTCCTTCATTGCAAGCGGTTCTTTTCCATATACCGGAGCAAAAGCATCAAGCGGAAAAATTGTAACATCATGTACCAATGCAGGAATGAGCCCGATTAGTGCAAGTAAGTGTCGGGAGTATCATGAAAAAGAAAAAGTATGTAACTACTCCGATTGTTATTATTGTGGTGAATTTTACATAGAGCCCTATTGTACAGATGGTGCTCCTCCATGCGGACCAATGGCAACCTCGGATTGTTATTGTCCTATGGCTGGATATACTACATATGACTGTGTCCAAGGTTATGGTGATTATGCTTGTTGTTATACTAAACCCGCATACTTTTCAGATAATACTTCTATTACATACAACTGTATAGCTTTATCCTCTGCTCCTTCAGGAGTTTCCAGCAGCACACTTTGTATAAAGAAAAATTAGTTTTAGTTCTTAACACAAACAAAACTGCTATGCAATTATATTGAATAGCAGTTTTGTTTTCTGTATATTCCGGATGTTCACTGTAAAGATAGCAAACACAGAAATAGCAACTAGCTGAATCACATGCAACAACTTATCTATAGTTACAAGTATATTCGCCCTGTGTGCAATAATAATCAGGACCATTTGTATAAAAATGTAACAAAAAATAGAAAACCTGCAAGGCGGATTAAAGATTTTGACTGTTTAAATTATATAAATCAACTCCGCCGACTGCTTTATAAAGTCCTATTGCGGATATAATTAAATTAATTTTATTTGAAACTTCTTCTTTTAAAACCAAGCTATAAGCTTCTTTGGAATACAAAGTATCAAGATATGAGCTTGCGCCGATTTTATTTTTATCAAGCGCAAGAGAGTAGATTTTATTTTGAGTTTTAAGACGGTTTTGGGTTTGCGTTAAATTTTCATAAGTGTCTTTATATTCAATCAAAGCGGAATTTATCTCTTTTGCCGAGGTTAAAATTGTTTTTTGATAATCATTTAAAGCTTGTTCGTATTGATATTTTTTTAACTTTAAAAAGGCAAGCTTTCTTCCCCCTGAAAACAAATCAAAGCTCGGGATAATTCCTAAATTTAAAAACTGCGAAGCGCTGTTAAACAAAGAACCGATATGATAAGCGTTAAATCCTATTTGACCCAGAATTGTAAATTTAGGCAGAAACTCTCTTTTAGCAACTTTTATATCAAAACCGATTTTTTTAATATTTGCTTCCTGCTCTTTAAAATCAGGACGGTTTTCAATTATTAAAGAAGAATATTCATCAGGTATATCAGCTAAAATTTTGATTTTTTCGTAGTCATTTCTTTTAACTTCTTCTTTTGAATCCGCAAGATAAGTTTTCAGACTTTCTTCAAGCAATTTTTTAACTGTGTCATGTCTGTTTTTTTCTTCTTTTAAAATTGTCAAATACTTCTCCTGTAATAAAACTTCGTTTATATCACAAAGACCGATTTTATATTTTTCCTGTGTCATGGAAAGGATTTTTTCCTGCGTTTTGATTAAATCTTGCTGAATTTCAAGCATTTTATCAGCTTTAATTAAGTTAAAATAATCTATGGCAAAATCGCAAGTAAGGGAAATATAAGTTGCCCTTTGAGCTTGTTTTATAATTTCAAGCTGTTGTTCGATACTTTTTGTTTTAAATCTGTTTTGTCCCCAGATATCAATTTCATAACTTGCAGTTAAAGGAAGATTATAGTTATATTGGGAATATTTAGGAATAACCATAGAGCCGAACTGCTGTCTTGGGGCTTGAAGGTCGCGATTTAAATCTCCCAAAAAAGAAAGAGCGGGGAGTTCTTGCGCAAATTGAATTTTAACAAGGTTTTCGTTTTCTTTGATTTTTAGCGCGGTATTTTTTAAATCATAGTTATTTTGATAAACGGTTATTAAATTTTCGTTTAAATTTTCATCCTCAAAACGACCCCACCAGTCTAAATTCAAATATTCAATTGTTTTATCTTGATTTATTGTCTGTTTTTTAGCATATACAGGCGAAATTGCCATAAATAAAGCGATTAATATAATTAAAAATTTTTTCATTTGTTAATGCTTTCTTAAAAATTTTATTGTGCTATAATTACAGCACAACTATATTTTATATTAAAAATAAAAGAAAGCAAAAAATGTTAAAAGATATTATCGTTGAAAAAGTAGCTTCAATGATATATGCTACGGGAATTTTAGTTCGCAGTTTATCTTCTCAAACATACTGCGAAAAAAACTTTGAAATAACACCCGAACAATATTTGATACTTCTTTTAATAATTGAAAACGAAGGAATACATCAAAGACAAATCTGCGAAATTACGCTAAAAGACAGGGGTAATGTCGCAAGAATAGTTGATATTCTCCTTGAAAAAAAATTAATCGAAAAACAACCGAATTCAAACGGAAGAAGAATTTTTAAGATATATCCGACAACAGGCGCTAAATCACTGGTGCAAAAAATCGCCAAAACCAATGAAGAACTTAAAAAAATAATATACAAAGATTTAACAAAAGAAGAAATAGAAATCACCAAAAAAACGCTTTTAAAAATAAGACAAAACGTAAAAGACAAAGTAAAACTACAAATATAATCGAGGAAAAAATGGAAGAAAAAGCAGTCGAAACATTAATAAAAGAAGAAGATAAAAGACATATCTACGAAAAAAAACGAGTAATCGTACCTGCCGTAACGGCGTTAATTCTCTTAATTTTCGGGCTTATAGTATCGCTTAATTCAATTTTTTACAAATCAACAGACGATGCCTTTGTGGAAGGGCATATTATAACAATCGCTCCGAGGGTTTTCGGCCCTGTGATAAAATTAAATATTGAAGATAATCAGGAAGTTAAAAAAGGGGATTTACTTATTGTAATTGACCCAAATGACTATATAACCAAACTAAAACAATCAAAAGCGCGGCTTCTTGAAGCAAAATCTTCTTTAACAAATGCGCGAAATGAAGTTATTAAAACTTCTTCCGAGCTTAATTTTGCAAAAAACGATTATATAAGATATTCAAAAATGAACCAAAAAGGAATATCTTCAATCCAAGATTATGAATCAGCCAAAAATAAGCTGACTGTCGCTCAATCAAACGCCCACAGCGCAAAAGCAAAAAAAGAAGAAATCGAAGCAGGAATAAAAAAATTGCAGGCACAAATTGAACAAGATGAGCTTAACCTTTCTTATACAAAAATCTATGCCCCTCAAGACGGAAAAATAACCCACAGAACGGTTGAAGAGGGAAACTATGTTCAAGTTGCACAGCCTCTTTTTGCGATTGCAAAAAATGATGTTTGGGTAGTTGCCAATTTTAAAGAAACGCAAGTCGGAAACATGAAAAAAGGGCAAAAAGTCAAAATAAAAATAGATGCATACCCGTCAAAAAAATTCAAAGGGGAAGTAGACAGTATTCAAATGGCTTCAGGCGCTAAGGCGAGTCTTTTTCCGCCTGAAAATGCAGTTGGAAGTTATGTAAAAATTGTTCAGAGAATTCCCGTTAAAATTAAATTTACGGAAGATATTTCAAATTATAATATAATCCCCGGAATGAGCGCAGTTCCTGTTGTAAAGGTAAAATAAAGTGCAAAACAATAAAAAAGTTCCGATATGGCTCATTGCGCTGACTATTTTAATGCCGACTTCTTTTTCCGCTCTCGCCACGACGGCAACAAATGTCGCAATTCCGCATATTTCAGGATATTTTGCGGCTACGGCGGACGAAGCCAAGTGGATAGTAACTTCTTACATGGTTGCAAACGCTTGCATGATATTGCTTGCAGGATGGTGTGAGCATGTTTTAGGCAGAAAACAATTTATAAAAATCTGCGTTATAGTGTTTACCTTAGGAGCGTTAATTTGCACCGTTGCACCATCTTTAAACACAATGGTTATAGGAAGACTTGTTCAAGGGCTTGGCGGAGGCCCTATGACTCCTATTTCTCAAACCGTTTTATTGTCAGCTTTTCCCGAAAATAAAAAAGGGCTTGCAATGTCATTATTCGGCTTGGCGGTAATGGTTTGCGCAATTTTAGGGCCTTCTTTCGGGGGATTTTTGGTTGATAATTTTAACTGGCATTATATTTATTCGGTAAATATTCCTGTCGGAATTTTATCTTACATTCTTATTTCAAAATATATAGAAGATACGCAGCCTGCCAAAGAAAAGATGAACGTTGATTTTGTCGGGATGAGCGCACTTATTTTATGGCTGTTATCTATGCAGATAGTTCTTGATAAAGGTCAGCAGTATAACTGGTTTGATTGCGCTTGGATATGCTGGTTAAGCGGATTTTCGCTTGTTGTGCTGTCGTTTTTGGTTGTTTGGGAAATTGAAAATAAAAATTCTTTTATGAAAATAAGACTTTTTAAAGACAGAAATTTCTTTGTCGGAACGCTTATTTCGACCGTTGTAAGCATGGTTGTTTTTACAACAATGTTTCTTGCGCCTCAATTTATGCAAAATATAATCGGTTACAGC
>CANQAW010000098.1 GCA_947589525.1 Candidatus Gastranaerophilales bacterium | reverse complement strand
GCGCTCTTAAGGAATATGAAATTGCTTACAATCTGGCTTATGAAAATAATCTTTCCGCAACCTATCTTTACAATATAGCAAGATGCTATATGGTTCTTGAAAGATTTGAGCTTGCAAAGAAAGCTCTTTTAGGCGCAGTTAAAAAAGATTGTATGAATATAACGTATTACGAAGCTTTGGTTGATTGTTTTGTAAATTTAAACATACAAAAACAAGAATTAAATAAATATCTGAAGGATAACTCAAATCCCTATAATAAAGTAGTTGCAGGATTAATATACCGCAAAATCGGAGAAAAAAGAAATGCCAAAATTCTTTTTGACAATTTTATAAATGAAAATCCGTCTTTAATAATAAATGATGATATTAAAAAAATTTTAAATACATTATAAATTTTTATGTGATAATGGGTTTATGGAAAATCAGGAATTATCAAGAATTGACTATATAAGAGAACTCATCAGCGACTTAAGATTTGATGATGCTCTTGAAATGCTTGAAATTGCAAGCGGTGAAGAACCCGACAATGTGGATTACAACTATGAATTCGCCAGAATTTTCATGGAAACCGGCAATTATCCGAGCGCTATTTCAAATTTGGAATTAGTTACGGAAAAAATAAGAAATCACTTAATATATTTTATGCTTGCTCAGGCATATCAAGCTGATGAACAAATAGACAAAGCAATAGGCGCATATCTGAAGTGTTTAATGCTGAACGAAAAATTTGCTCCCGCTTATAAACAACTGGGTATTATGTTTTTGGGCAGAAATGATAAAATATCATCAAGGGAATACTTTGAAGACTATTTGAAATTAGACATACCCGAAGTTGAAAAAGAGCAGACGAGAAAAATTTTAGACAGGATTAATAAAAATGACAAAAAAAGTTAAAATCTATACTCTTGATTATTGCCCATACTGCAAGAAAGCAAAAATCTTTTTAGATGAACACAATGTTGATTTTGAAGAAATTCCTTGCGAAGATAACGAAGAAGAAATGAGAGAAAAATTGACAAAAATGTATAATCTTCCGTCTTTAGCCACATTTCCTCAAATTATCATTGATGATAAAAATATAGGCGGATATTCGGATTTAATCGAAAAATACAATAATAAAACCATAAGCTTTAATTAATATATTAATTTTTATTTAATAAATTGCGCATTTTTAAAAAGCCATATAGAATATTGTATTATGCGGAGGATTGAAAAAGAATTATGGTTTTTGATATAGATGATTTTTTAATAAAATCATACAAAGCGCAGGCATCGGATGTGCATATTAATTGCTCCAAATCTCCGTCTCTGAGAATAAACGGAGAAATTTTCAAAATAACGGATACAGTCATAACTTCCGAAGACATAAAAGAAATTCTCAAAAAAACACTGCGGGAAAATTATACTTCCGATACAATTTTGAAAGATATTGACTATATTTATGAAATTCCCAATGTAGCAAGATTTAGGGTAAATTATTGCAAAGACGTATATTTCGGCAAATTTACCTTCAGAATAATTCCCCATGAAATAAAAACAATGAGCGAATTGGGATTACCGGAATATCTTGCCGAATATGCACAATTTAATAACGGAATAGTCTTTGTTACAGGCCCTACGGGAGCAGGTAAATCTACAACGCTCGCAAGCATTATTGAACTTATAAATCAAACAAGAAAAAAACATATTATAACAATTGAAGACCCCGTTGAATTTTTATATCAGGACAAAAAATCGGTTATAACTCAAAGAAGCCTAGGTCTTGATGTGGACAGTTTTTATAATGGCTTAAAATACGCTCTGAGACAAGACCCCGATATTATACTAATCGGAGAAATAAGAGATAAAAATACTTTAATGAGCGCAATAGAAGCATCGGAAACGGGGCATCTTGTTTTTTCGACTCTCCATACAAACGGTGCAATTTCTACAATTAACAGGCTTTTAGGTTTTTGCGAAAGCAATAATCAAGGCGAATTTACCGCCAGACTTGCAAACTGCGTAAAAGGCATAATACATCAACAGCTTGTACCGACGACCGACGGCTGTTTAAAACCCGCATTGGAAATTTTAACCTTTACGTCTACTGTTTCCGATTACGTTAAAAACGGAAAATTATCCGAAATTGCGCTTTTAATGCAAAAAAGCAAACAAGGAAACATTACAACAATGAACGCATCATTGATTGAAATGTATAAAAATAAAGTCATCACCAAAGAAACCGCAATGGAATACAGCCTTGAAAAAATTGAAATGGAACAATTTTTAAGAGGAATGTTGAAAAGCACTGCGGAAAGCATTGTATAAGGAGTAAATTATGGCACCGTTTCTAGAAACAGAGATTATGACGATTAAAAGAATTGAAGTTGCACTTAGAAAAATGGACTTCAAACTCTTAAAGGATGCTGCATACAAATTACACGAAAAGCTTCACAACGGATTTAAATTTGAATATGTTGATATATTAAAAGAAATAAAAGAAGATATATTAAAAAATGAGGAAATTCCTCAAGATATAAAAGAGCTTATCATACCAACAATAGAGGATATCGTCTTAAAAAATTCAAACGAGGAAACTAACAGTCTTTCCGAAAATAAAGTTTCATCCCTTACATCTTTAAGCTTTGGAGCAGTAAAAGAAGAAAATTCAACCTCGCCAATTCAAACGGCGGAAAAACCGCAGGAGGAAAAACCTTCCATTGATGCCTTTAGCGCTTTCGGAGGAAGCGAAACAAAAACAAACTCTCAAACACAAACACAAACAAGCCCGTTTAAAGTTGAACCCTTTAAAGAATTCAGCACGTTTGAACAAATCTCTCAAATTGAACCGCTTAAAACTGCCGTCCAACAACAAACTTTTAATATGCCCGATAATCAAAACACCTCTACAAATGAAATATATAACGAGATTGTCGATGAACCGGTGTTAAAGGAAAACACACAAATATCGAACATACAAACTCCCGAAATCAAAACTCAAACAAAAACCGTGGCAATTTATTATCACTTAAATAACTCCTTGGAAAAAGCAAGAAACATAACAAAATTCAGAGAATTAATAAATAAAGATGATACAAGGCTTAAAGAAATTTTAAATTTAATAAAAGAAATAAAAGCTCAATCAAATGTTAATGTATCCGAATTGAAAACAATTTTGGAACAGCTGATTCAAAAAAATAACAAAATTAATATTATAACAAATTGTTCAAGCTCGGATTTAGTAAACCTTTTGAATTCAATAAAAATTGATTTTGATTTATTTGATAACTCGGGCGAAAAGCAGATTAATCTTCTTCCCGTTTTAGGATTAACCAATTTTTTTACCTGTAAACAATGCTCTTATAAGTATTTGGAAAAAAATTCTTCAATAAGCCCTATAATTCTTCAATGTCCGCATTGTAAAGGAGAAATGTATCCCGAAATATACACTATAAACAAAAATTCAAGCGAACTAAATATAAATTATTACAACAGCGCATTAATCTCATTGGCAAGTTCTAAAGTTTGGCTTATTATTCATCCGAAATTAAAAGATGAAACAGAGATTAACCTTTTAAAAACCGCTCTTAAGACAAATAATCAAACGGAAAATATATTTATAGTCGACAAGGACATTAACGTCAGAGAAAACTGCAAAAAAATGTTCCTTGAAATAAAAGAAAATTTAAACATTAACACACAGCTTAATGTAATAGAAGAGTTTTTCAATATCATGAGCTAAAATGAAAAAAAGCTACCTGACAGATGCCATAAATCTTAAAAACTACCCTTTAAACGATGACGATTTAATTGTTATGATGTTTTCAAAAACAAAGGGGCTCATAAGTGCTGTTGCCAAAGGAGCAAAAAAACCAAAATCTAAACTTGGCGCAAGAATACAAATGTTTATTGCAAATACTATTTTGCTTTTTGAAGGAAGAAATCTGGATATAATATCCCAAGCACAAAGCTTAAATACTTTCTCGAAAATCAGATACGATATGAATAAATTAACTTATTCCATGTATATTTCGGAAATTATCTCCTCTCTTTGCTCAAAAGAATACAACAAAGACGAAAATTCAGAAATAATTTATAATTTAATTTTTAATTCATATAACAAAATTGCAAATTCACAAAATCTTGAAGAAATTATAATTACAACATTAAAATTCCAACTTAAAATAATGGATATTTTAGGCTGGGGGCTTGATTTTACAACTTGCACCGTCTGCCAAAAAGAATTAAATTCGGATATTTATTATTGCCAAAACTACAGCGGATTTTTATGCGAACAATGCAGCAGGAAAAATAATCAAAATATTAAAATAAACTCAAAAATTAAAGATTTTTTACAAGAAATGCTAAAAACCGGCATCCAAGAAAAATCAAAATATGACAAGCTTGTTAACAGCGCATTTTTGGAAAAATGCTTTTTGTTTATGAAAAAATATATTGAAAATATTTCCCATAAAAAAACAAAAGTTTTTGATGTTTTAGACTGCACCAAAATATCATAAAAAGGGTTATGCGAACATAACCCTTAAATCTGCGTTAAAATATGTTTAAATACAATCAAACTTATTATTTAAGCGTCTTGACGTTTTTGTTTATCAATCATACCTTGTATTTTGCCGATTAATTCTTCACCCTTGCGAGCCATATCGTTAGTTATAGTTTCGGCCTTTTCTTGAATTTCTTTAACCGTACTTGCCGCTTTATCATAAGCTTTTTGAGAAGATTCTTTAATCATTTCTCTTGTTTCTTCACCTGAACGAGGAGCTAATAATACCCCTGCTACAGCGCCTACTATACCGCCTATAACAAAACCGCAAACAAATTTACCTGCTGACATATCTAATTTCCTTTCTTATTTTTTAAATAATCCTAAGCCAAAAGAAACTCCTTTGAGAATTCCTTGGACAAAACCTTTAACCTTGCCCCCTACGGAAGTTGTTAACCCTATTACGGAAGCAATGCTTGCCTTTGAATTTTGAAATTTTTCATCCGCATTGCCCGCAATCGAATTAATTGATTTCATTGCTTCTTTCAATTCTTTTAAAGTGGGTTCAACCTCCTTAGAGACGCTTGTCGCAATAACATTAGCGTTATCGCTTAATTTTGTAATGCTTATTACCAATCTGCATACAAAAACAGTCAAAACAATCAAACAAACAACCGTTGTTAACATTAAAATTGAAAAACTTAACGAAGGAGTCATAATTTTACCTACATTTCTTCAACGTTTGTTTCATTATTTTTAGCTTTTGCCATTTGTTTTGCTTTTAAATATTCATTAAACTTAGAATAAGCATCTTCAATTTTTTCTTTAGAGCGCTTAATTGCACACATCGCTTGTTCTTTCGCCTGAATAACCTCGGGTGAATATTTTTCTTTGAACTCATCAAACGCTTCTTTTAACTCACGTCTCGATTCCGCCCCTGGTTTCGGCGCAAAAAGAACACCTGCAATTATGCCTCCGGCAACGCCTGCCAAGATGCCCATTGCAAAGCAAAAAGAACTGTCATCTTTTCTGCACATAATATCTCCTTTAATTTGTATATGCAATTATAACATTTTTTAATTTAACTTTAAAGTCCCAAAAAGTTTAATAAAACTTTGAAAGAAAAATGCTTGCAAAAAAAAATTTTTTTTGATATATTTAGATAGTTCTCGCCAAAAGCATAGATTAACTCGGCAAAGCTATTGAGCAAGAATGACAGTTAAATAAGAAAAAACGCTAATTAATCCTCAGTAGCTCCCAAGTGAGCAAAGCGAACGATAAGTAATCGGAGCAAAGTTTGCGAAGCTATTGAGCGAGAATGACAGTTAAATAAGAAAAAACGCTAATTAATCCTCAGTAGCTCAATGGCGGAGCAACCGGCTGTTAACCGGTAGGCTGTTGGTTCGAGTCCAACCTGGGGAGTTTTTTATTGATTTAGAGCTTGAATGAACTTCAAGCTCTTTTTTAGTGCCTATTTCCAGAGTTCGATTGTTGCTATTTTCTGTGCGTAATTTGTACTGATTTTCTGCTATTGTTTGAAATACTGGCTTTAGTTTAATATCAAAATGTTTATCTTTATATGTGATTTCATCTGATATAATTTCTAAAATTTTTCTTTTCTGTTTGATATTTCCTTGTACAAAATATTTATGAGCATTGTCAGTAAACCTAAGCAAAGTATCTGCTTTGTCGTAAAATTCTCTATCTAGTTTATCTATCTCGTCTAATTGAATCTTTAACTTGTCTTTTTCAGCCTGCCATTTATTGTTTTGAGTTTGCCAAAATTCATGAGTTATCTTACCATCCAATTGTAAGATAAATGCTTGTTCAATTCTATTTTCTAAGGTTTGTATCTGCCTGAGAATATTTGTTTTTATTTCTTTTGAATAACCTTGTTTCTTTAGATGCACAATCTTTAATTCGTTTGAAATTTTCTCTCTAATATCTTGCGGTATTATGATAAGTTTTAAAATCTCTGCAATAGATTTATCAATCTTGGTTTCATTGATGTAGTCTCTTTTGCAGTTACCACCTCTATTGCCTGTACAATGATAGTAAATATATTTACCTTTTTTGAGTTCAGCTGTTAATAAACAACCACAATAACCACATCTGATTAAGCCAGTATAAGCAAAATCAATATTATGTTTTCTTGTTTTATTTGGGTCTATTAGTCTGTCTTGCACTCTATAAAATAACTCTTTGCTAATCATAGCACTATGTTTAGCATTCTCATAAATTTTATCTTCAAACTTAAAAACACCAGT
>CANQAW010000097.1 GCA_947589525.1 Candidatus Gastranaerophilales bacterium | reverse complement strand
CAACAGCAACAGATAAGATTACAATTATCCATAAGTTTAGTTGCCGTATTTTCGCAATGTTTGCTTCCTAAATTACAGCCAAACGGAGTTAAAAAAGGTCGTGTAATGGCGCAAGAAATAATGCTTGTTAATCCCGCCATAGCGAACTTAATTCGTGAAGCAAAAACGGCTCAAATATATTCAATTATTCAAACGGGTTCCGCTTCAGGTATGCAGACTCTTGACGGACACTTAAAGAAGCTTGTTCTTGACGGTTTGGTTACTCCGGAAGATGCTTTGATGAAATCTCAACGACCCGAAGAATTTAAACGTTCGATAGGAAGTTCAACTCCGGGCGGATTTAGACCGGATGCAATTGCAAGATAATTTATAATTCAATTTCGGCAGTTAAATTATCTATGAACTGTTTTGCAATACGAGGGCTTTTTGTTCCTTTAACAAGAGCGAACCTTTGAACTTTCTTTAAAAGTTCATCTTTTGACATGTTTATATTGTTATCTTGTGCAAGCTCTAAGACAATAGAATTAAATTCTTCATTGTTTGGTTTTTGAAATAAAAGATTTATACCAAAACGCTCTGATAGAGAATTAAGTTCGTTTATTGTATCGTTTAAATGAATTTCATCCCCTATTCTTGATTGAAACTTTTCTTTAACAAGATGACGTCTGTTTGAGGTAGCGTATATTACCGCATTTTTGGGACATTGTATTACGGAGCCTTCCAATATTGCTTTCATGGTGGAAAATTTCTCATCATCTTCGCAAAAAGTTATATCATCCGCGAAAATGATAAATTTATAAGGTAATTTTTTCAGTTCGCAATATAATTTATCAAGATTAATAAGATTGCTTTTAAATATTTGAACAAGCTTAATGTCTTTAAATTCGTTTAACAGCGCTCTGACGCTTGTTGATTTTCCGCATCCCGCATCACCGTATAACAAAACATTATTCACTTTTTGATTGTTTAACAGAGCTTTTGTATTTTGGCAGAGAATTTTCTGCTGTTTTTTATAGCCTTTTAAATCTTTAAATGTAGTCGTTTCGTTGAAATCAACAGGCTCTATTTTTAAATTTTCATCAAAAATAAAGACCCTGTTATTTTTATAAATATCTTCGCATGCAATATCCGCTGATTTATCAATGCTTACTTCAATATCCGAATTTGTGTATCGGGGAAGTTTTTCGATTATGTCTTTATATTCAAAGAACTTGTTTTCAAGGAAATTTTTTATATTTAGAAATTTAATATCAAACATTTCTTTTATGATATTGATTTCATTTTGGTTTATAATTTTTGTTTTATTTAATTCCTTGATTAATTCGCATTTCAAATCTTTATCTTTTATTGAAATTAAAAAAGAATTATATGCTTTTAAAATATTTTCAATTTTATTTTCACGGCCCAAAGCGCATATTAAATTTATATATGATTGCAGGGGTTCTTTTTTTAAAATTTCATCGTAGTTAATTATTAAATATGATAACAAATAAGTTTTTTTGAAATTATTTTCTTCCATAACTAGCTTTCCGTAAATATTGCAAGAGCGTGCGGGTTTAAAATGTAGTTTTTGTGAATTTCTTCTTTTTCTTCAAAAGTAATGTCTTTAAAGTTGCTTGTGTCGATAATTTTCATCCATTTTTTATTTTCTTTATTTTTCGGCAAAATAAATTCTAAATTTTGGCCGGATTTTGAAGATGCAATATAAATTCTTTTTTCCTGATTTATTAAAACTCCAAAAAAGTTATCGTTATTATTGTCCCAATATCCCCTGTTTTCCGTGCCGGCAATTTCGGAGTTATCGTAATGATATGTTAAATATTTCCTAAAGTCTTTATTTGTAAATATTTTGTTTTCTTTTCTGAAGCCTATAAGATTTCTTATAAATTCCATCATTTTGTTTTCAAATGAACTTTTGTTTAAAACTTTTTGCCAATTCAAATAATTTGTTGTGTCATCTTTGTTGTAAGAATTATTGTTGCCGTTTTTGGAATGCATTATAATATCTCCGATTTGTATCATGGGAACTCCAAAAGAGCAGAATAACAACACAAGCTGTTTTCTTATGGCATTAATTGATAAGTCCGTTTTATTTGAATAGCTTGAACAAATTTCCCAAGATGAACCCCCTTGAGTAGAGGGGCTTTTGCAATCATAGTTATTTAAATCAAACAACGTAAAGCCGTCGTGGGAAGCAATATAATTTATGGTTTTTATTTTATTTTGAAATGTCTGATTTGTTCGGGGGTAATCTCATTTGGTCTTATTGTTATTTTCCTTATGGTATCTCTTGTTACATCATTCCATTCCGCCCAAAAATCGGGGAAATTTCCCAGATGATAACATTCACATCCCCCGCAAGTCCAAGGTTCGGCTATCAAAACAACCCCGCTTTGATTTTGTGAAAAATCATCAATAACATTTATTCCTTTTTCTTTTAATTTTTGTTTTAATTTTCCTGCAAGGGAGTCAATATTGTCGTATATTTCTTTGCATGTGTCGCTGTTTTCCAATAATGCCGCCGCAAGGTCAAATCTGAAGGCATCAACTCCTTGATTTACCCAATAAACCAAAGAATCTATAATTAAATTAAAAGCACCTTCGCTTGATGCGTTAAAATCGTTTCCGCATCCCGAATTAGAGCGGTAGTGACCGTCTTGAAATACTTTATAGTATGTTGAATTATCTATAAGCGAATATGAAAGCTGTTGAGCATCTTGTACGTTATCGTTGATTAAACCTGCTTCTCCCGTGTGGTTATAGACCATATCAAGACATACTTTAATATCTTTTTTGTGAAATTCGTCTATCATTTCGCGAAATTCTTGTAAAGTCTTTCCGAGCGTTTTATCAAAAGCATATTTTCGATTCAGAGAAAAATATCCTAAAGGCATATATCCCCAATGGTTTGTACCGTTTTGTTTAGAGTCAAATTCGTTAATCGGTAAAAATTCAACCATGGTTATGCCTAAATCTTTTATGCTTTGGGCAAATTTCCCCGCACCCTTGTATGTTCCTCTTTCCGTCATTGCAAGAGTTTGAGTTAAATCTTTAATGTGAACCTCTCCGATAATTTCATTCAAAAAAGGTCTTGAAGATATTTTTTGAATAGGGCAATCCTCAACGGGCATATAAACCGATTTTGGGGCAAACTTTTGATTATCAATTAAGTGGAAATTAGCTCCCGAGCGAAACATGCTCAAACCGGGATTGACGCTTGTGCTGTGGTGAGACAACTCTTTTGAATACGGGTCGTAGGCAATTTTGTTAGGATTAAATCTGTTCCCGTCGTTGTCGATTTTGCAAACATATCCTATATCGGAGCCCAAAACAAAGCTTTCTTTATACTGCCAGTTTGCGCCAAAAACTCTAAAACCATACAAAACGGGTTTTTCATGGCAGTTTAAGATATAGTCTTTTATTGAAGTTTCCCAAATATCCCCCGTTGTTTTTTTCATTTCGAGAGTCATAATCGCTTCTTCGCCGATAGCTTTTTCAAATATACATAAAAATACTTTTTGTGCATTTTTTGAATACAGCTTAAAGTCAACCGATTTTGTATTTTTGTTATATTTAGCACCCAGTGATGCAGTGTCTTTTGCAATTATTTCGTCCATTTTTCACCTTATTCAAGCGGATTTATTACAAGTCCGGATAATAATTTAGGATAAAAATAGGTAGATTTTTGAGGCATTCTTAATCCTGCCTTTGAGATGTTTAAAATGTCTTCCATTTTAGGATAAGCCATTATAAATACTGCGCTTGCATTTTCTTTTATTGAATTAAAAGCCGTATTTTCTCTTTTTTCATATTTTATTCCGTCTTGCGCCATTAATTCTTCTTGAGAATAATTTAATTCTTTTTTTAAAATCAGTTCATGCAAAACAACCAAATCAAGATTTTGCAGTTCCGAAGGAGTGTTTATTTCTTTGTTTGCGTTTTGTTTTAATTTTAAAATATAAAAATTGTCGTCGTCTTTTAAAACAAGACCTGTTGTTATTTGCTTTTTGTTTTCAATTTCGATTTTTTCCAAAAAAGCATCTTTGTTTTTCACTGTTTCAATGTTGTAGTATTTCTTAACCGCGTCTAAAATTGTTTGTTTTCCGAAATTTTTTTCAATTACCCTGTGAGTGGGATATATAACAAGATTTTTATCTTTTGCATTTGTGAAATAACTCATCACATATTGAGCTTTTTTATTTTCTTTATGTTCAAGAGAATATTTCATGGAAGTTTCGTACCTGTGATGTCCGTCTGCAATTAAAAGAGTTTTATCTTTAAGGGTTTCTTGAATTAATTTGATATCTTCAATATCATCTATTAAATATACAATATTTTTAACTCCCAAATCATCTGTCACGTTGATGTAAGGAGACTGATTTATATATTTGGGTAAAATTTCTTTTTCGATAATTTGTTTATCGTCCTGATAAACCATAAAAATTTGAGAAAAAAATGCTTTTGCGGTGCTTACAAGATTATACCTGTCCTGTTTAGGGCCTCCCATTGTGTATTCGTGGGGGAGAATTTTCTTGGACGAAAAATCCTCAATTTTATTTCTGGCAATAAAACCTTTTCTTTCTATAAGTTTTCCTTTTTCGTTTTTATATTGTTGGATTATATAAAAGATTGAAGGCTTTTTGGTTTTAATTAAAATTTCTTTTTCTTTCCAATCCTCAAAGTATTTTGAAGCCGTTTTATATTTATTTTCCTCTTTTGTTAAAATTATTCTTACGATATTATAATCACTTCTTTCATACAATTCGTTTTGATAGTTTTTATCAATAACATCATAAGGCGGAGCAATTACATCTTTAATGTTTATTTTATCTTGATTGTATACTATTGCTTCTATAGGCTGTATTTCCATTTTTATCCCCAAGTATCTCTAATTTTATTATACGCTAATTTTTTGGCTCTATTAAAGATGTTAAGATTATTTACAAAATATTGTGTTAAAAATTTTAACAAATGCGCAATTTTGTATTAAAAAAATACTTTATATAAATGTGTGTAATTATAAAGGTTAGTTTTTAGTATGGTTTATGGTGCAGAAAATTTCAGCAGTGTGAATTATCTCGAACTTGAATCCAAGTTGAAGGATATTCATTCAAAACAGGGGGTTTTAGGTAAATTCTGGAATAATGTAAAAGAATTTACAACTTTCGGAAAAAGTGAAAAAGACTGTGAAAAAATGCTTGAAAAATACAAATCGGGCTATATAAGCTTTGAAGAAGCAGTCGGTTATATTGAAGATTTTGAAAAGAAACAGGAAAATACCGTTGATTTGCTTACAAATATAGCAACCGGTATCGGCGCAATCGCTTATGTTACGGCAACTGCAGGAACAGGTCCCATTGGCTGGACGACTGCGCTTCTGGGTGCGCCGGTAGGTGCTTTAATTAAATCCGGTGCAAATTTGTTAGACAGAGCAACAAACGAAGTTCAAAGAGATGCTCTTGATGTTAAAGAAATTGCACATGATGTGGTTTCCGGCGCCGTTACGGGTATGACAAGCGCAGTTTCTTCGGGTATATTTAAAGGCAGGGCGAGCGGTCAAATTAATTTTGCAACTTCTGTCAAAAACGGAATAAAATGCGGTTTATCTTGCGGTGCAATTTCAGGCTCATCTTCTTACTTAACGGATGTTGTGTTAGATGAGGATAAAGAATTTAACACTGCCGATTTACTTAACTCAACCGCATCCAATGCGCTTATATCAGGTGCGGTAGGCGGAGTTATAGGCGGTGCTGCATGTAATAATGTTATACACAGCGGTATATTTTCAAAAGTTAACAGAAATAACCTCGCTCAAGCGTTTGGCGAAGACAGTTTTCTAAGCTCCTCAAGAAAAGTTCTTTCAAACAAAGTAAAAAATGTAACCGAAAACTTAAAAACAAATTTTGCATAGAAATAAAGACGAAAAGGTGTTCAGGAAGTTATTTTAATTTATATTAAAGTAGCTTCCTAACATTTTGTAGTAATTGCAATGCTGTTGAACTTCATCAAGAGCTTGCTTTATTTCTTCTTTGCCTTTGTCAATATCGGCAAAGAAATTGTATTCTCCAAAAACAATTCCCGAAGGGCGTGATTCAAGATATATTAAATTGGCGTTGTGCTTTTTGAAAATTTCCAAAATTTCAAGCAATGCTCCGGATTTATTAACGGTATTAAAAATGATGGATGTTCTTGTTTTTGTAATATCCGTCTTTAAGTCATTTTTTGAAATTAAAATAAACCTTGTTTTATTATCTTTAATATCTCCTATGTTTTCATCAAATATGTTTAGTTTTAACTCTTTTGCATGATTTAAAGAACCGATAGCGCTGTATGTTTTATCTTTTGTTCTCAACATATCCAGCCCCATAGCGGTTGATGCGGAGCTTATTAAATCAATATTTTCGTCAAAATTTTCCAATATGTATTGCTGGCATTGCAGAAGAGCTTGAGGGTGAGAAATAATATGTTTTATACATTCTTTTTTTCCGTATCCCGCAATGCAGTGTTTAATTTCTATATCCAGCTGGGCTTGGATTTTACAACGGGTTGCATGTAAAGAATCGATTGTCGGGCGTACCACTCCTTCAATTGAATTTTCAATAGGCAGTATTCCGAAAGCATCTTCTTTGTCGACTAAATCAACTACTTTTGCGATAGTTGATATCGGGACTAAATTTAAATCTTTTTTTAAAAAATTTTTTGCCTTTTTAGCGCCCAGTTCCGTATATGTTCCTTTAGGACCTAAAAAATATAAATTC
>CANQAW010000096.1 GCA_947589525.1 Candidatus Gastranaerophilales bacterium | reverse complement strand
AGCTTACCGAATGCTTTTGTAAAAGTTTTAATATTTCAACGGGAAATGCGGCTAATGTATCGGGAATTATTACCATTGTTGCACTTTTTGCCATTAAAAAGCAAAGCTCTATACTGTATATATCAAATACTAACGGCGAAAGTGAACCTATTATTTCATTTTTAGTAATATCAAAAGCTTCAAATGACCTTTCGGTAAAATCAATAAAGCTTCTGTGATTTAATACAACTCCTTTTGGAGTCCCCGTAGAACCTGATGTATTTATAATACAATAAGGGTCTGTATCTATTATTTTGGATTGAATTTTTTCTAATATTGAATAATCAAAATCCGAGTTAAAATCAAACTCATCAATATTAATAATTTTAATACCGTCAATATTTTTAATTTTATCTTTGTATTTATTATTTGTAATAACAAATTCGGGTTTAATAAGATTGTGAATATTAGATATCCTTTCAATCGGATTTTTTATATCTAAATTCATATAAGCATTGCCTGAATAAGTTATAGCAATATCTGCAATTACACTTCCTATTGATTTAGGCAGATAAAGGGCAATAGGCTTTCTGATAATATTTGACTGCGCAATATATACAGCTAATTTTTTAGCTTTAATATTCAAATTTTCAAAAGTGATTTTTTCATCACCCGAAATAACAGCAGTTTTGTTCGGATAATTTTTTACTGTTTTGTGTAAATATTCTATTATATTTATTTTCATAAAAACCCCGCAGATATATAACCCCATTATACATATTAAGACTCTTCTTATCAAATTGGAAGTTATAATGCTTCACTCTATTAAATTATACTAAGCAATCCAAATAATCAAACTAAGTGTTTCTTTACAGCAAAAACTTTTATTTCTGATATGTATCTGTCATAAGGCGCTTTCATCAAAAACTATGTCTGATATAAATTAAGTCCGATTAATAAAAAGCAATATGCGCTGTTGACTGCTATTGGTGCGTTTCATCATCAGCGGGATTATAAAGGTTTTGTATGAAGCCTGTTAAAGATAGCGATAACTCAAGGATATTAAAACCCAAACAACAGAATAGGCAATTTTTTATTTAAAAATGTTTTTTACATATTATGAAAGTAAATGCTAACGAAAACAAAAATGCGCTTTATTTAAAATCAAACAAAAAAACCAAATTTCTTAAATCAAATAAAGCTATGGATATAAAAAGCTTAAAAAGCTCTTCAACTTCTTTTGAAGCGCAGGGCAGAGCTTTTGTAAATATGTCTAAAATACCTTTTAAGGGTAATAATTCCGAACTTGATTATTATTTGACAAATACGGATTTATCAATTGAAACCATTAATCAGCTGTTGGAATTAACTCCCGAGCAAAGAAAAACAGCTATTGATATATGTCAAAAAGGTATACTTGCGGAAAAGTTTTTAGTCGATGTGGCTAAAAAAGACCCTGAAATAAGAGAAAAAATTGTTGATTTGCTTCAAAGAGGATTTAGTTCATACACAGTCCTTAACGTAATTGGTAACCAACATAACAATGATGAAGATTTTTCGACTTTTGACAGGGATTTATTTTTGAAAAAATATCATAAAATTATTAATCTTATAGATAAAGGGGCGGATATTGAGACACTAAACACTCTTTTAACTTCGGATTATCAAATTGAATTAAATGAAGAAAATATATCTAAAGCGCAATATCTTTTAAATAAATTAAAATCATCATCCGAAGATTTGGATAATGATTTATCCGGCGAATTTAAAATACCTGAAATTATTAAAGATAACGATGTATTTCAAAGAGTTGTTTCCTTGCTTGATTTAGGCATTAAGGATTTATATACGGCATTTGCAGTTTCCGAAACAGATACCGGCTATAACAAAGCGATTGAACTTATTAACTCCGGCTGCAATGAAAAAGATATAACCACGCTTGCTTGTATAGATGATGAAAAAAAATTAAAACAAATTCAACACCTTATGCAAAAATATTCAATTTCGGCTTCTATTGCAAATAGAATATTAGATTCATATGATTCTGATAAATCGGAACAGATTTTATCTAAGCTTGTTGAACATAATATGGATCCAAAATTATGCTTAAATTTAGAGTATACGCCTGATGAGCTCTTGGATAAGTTATTGGAAAACAATATTGAACCAAGTCTCTTTTTTATATATTTAAATGATGATTTATCGGATGAAGTTATTCAATTAACTAAAGAAGGTTATAGCAAAAATGAAATAATACCTGTTATAAAGTCTGATTTCTATGACAGTAAATATGAAAACCTGAACGAATTTATAAACAACAATAAAAAACTTAACGCCCGCTTCAGTGATTTTGTACAAAAATCTCAATATTCGGATTTATATAATAAAGAGCTTGATATTAAAGATATTAAATTTTTAAAAACCCGTGCTTTTGAAAGCGAGTTTTATAATCCCGATGAATATATAAGATTATTTTTACTTTTAAAAAATATGAAAACGATAAACGGTGAAAATATTTTAAGCAGTGAAGCTTTCACAAAAAAGATTGAAGAAAACGGACTGGGTGATTTTGCAGCAAGACAAGAAGATATGCTGTATAAAAATATTGAAGCCATACTCTCAATCGACCCAAAAACAAAAAAAGCGGATTATATTAAAACAATTTTAGAATTAATAAAAATCGGGAAAATTAACCCCTCTGCCTTTAGAAAACTTTCCGATTTAAATGACTTGGAAAGTATTGAATTTTTAATATCAGGGTTTAAGTTTAACGAGAACAGAGAAAATATAACATCAAGCTGGGAAATATCAAATAATTTAATTGATGATATTGAATTAGTTACAAGCAAAGATATTAATTCCAAAAATTACACGGATAAATACATTCCGACTTTTAAAAATGAGAAGGAAGGAATAAAAAACGTTGAAACAGGCGACGCTTTTATTTTAGAAGGCGAAAAATATATTAGAATAAAAACCGATAAAGATAAATCGCAAACGGTTGAATTGACAAAAGAAACTTATGCAAAACTATTCCCTCCCGTTGAAAGATTTTTATCCACTCAACAGATAATGGGTAATTGTTATTGCATTGAAACAATTATGTCGATGTATTGCAACGATTCTACAAGAATTAATCTTCTAAAAACAATGAAAGAAGATGATAAGGGTAATATTACAATAAAAATGGGGGATTATAGCCCTGTTATATTTAAAGGGGGCGAGTTGCCCCAAAATGAAAATCTTGAAATTTATTCAAGCGGTGCGCAAGGGTATAAATTATTTGAATATGCTTATTCCTGCGCCCTTGTTGAAGATAAAATTAAAGAAGCCAAAGAAAATTTAAAAGGAGAAAAATTAGCCCAATTTAATGATTTTATAGCTTCACACCCCGATGATTTCTTTATATATAAAGAAAATAATCAAATAAAATGGACAACATATAAAGAAGCGCTTGAAAAAGGACTTTATAAAAAATATACGCTTAATCCTTTGCTTGGAATACAACCATATAAAACTTTTAACAATCTTTTATTGGGAAATGGCGGTCTTCAAAATGATGTATATAATAAATTAGGTTATAAATCGCAAGTGTATGTCGGCGGATTAATGTTTTCCGGTTTTTCCAAAAAAGACCTGCTAAAACAATTTTCAGCTCAAGGTATAAATATTGACAATATAAGTACTTTATCTAAAGCAGGCAGATTATTAAAACAAAAAGATTTTTTGAAAAATCATCAGGTTCAAATAAGTTTGGGAGCTCACGCCTATAATTTAACGCAAGAAACGGCAAAAGACGGCAAAAGTGCATATTATCTATACAATCCGCATAATCAAGGCTTTCCCATAAAATTTGATAATTTAGACGATTTATTATCAAAAACAACTTCCGTTATAATTGTTGAAATAAATAATAAATAATTTTTACGGATAATTTTGAAAATAAAAAACATATCCGTATAAAATAAAAATCAATATTTTGATTGCATTTTCAGATAATGATAAATTCTTAATATATTTGTGCTATACTTATTTAAGAAAATTAGTATCAGGTTTAATACAAAAAATCCGAATTGTATCTAAAACCGCTTAGAGGTATGAAAATCTAAATTAAACAGAATTAAATAATGGGAAGAAAAACTAAAGCGCACAATATATACGTGAAATGGCGGAAAAATATTCCGTCGGAAACTTTTGAATATTTTTATTCAAAAGGGCGCTTATTATTTAACAAAATGTACAAAGAAGCAAAGAAAGCCGATTATCTTTTAATCAATTATATGCAGTACATCGGATATAATACAACGGATGCAAGAGGAAATTTCCAATCGGCATATGGCATAAAGCCTGTTGTAATTGCAAAAAGGTTTACTTTAATTAATAAAAATTCTATTGCCTTTAACCCCCCCCCCTTCGGGAAAATAACCATGCAAATACTATGAGAAAAGATATTGATTTTTGGTTAAATCAATATCATAAAAGAATGCAAAAAAATTTAAAGTTTAAAATAATTTGTCAAAAATTATGAAACAAATACGGCGGGTACAGAAAAAGAAATCTAAATATCAGGCAGAATGCATAAAAGAAAATATTTTAGCCAAAACAGGAGAAATGATAATTTGAATACAAAAAAACAAAAAATTACGGTTTCGCTAAGCAGTTCTAATTTATACGCACAGCATACCGGAGTCACAATAACTTCCATTTTAAAAAATAAAAATGAAGATGAATATATTAAATTCTTCATATTTGATGGCGGTATCAGCGAAGAAAATAAAAACAAATTACAAAGCTTAATGCAGCATGAAGAATGCGAGATAACCTTTATCCGACCCGATACAAACATACTTAAAGGTTATAGTACGGGGCTTTCTTATATTACAAATGAAACCTATTATCGCTTATTAGCCCCTCAAATACTGCCGAATGAAGATAAAATTTTGCATATTGATTCGGACACGGTTGTAATGAAATCATTAATAACATTTTGGAATAAACATTTTGGCAGCAATTTGGTCTTAGGTGTTAAAGATATTGATTACATATTATCCGCAAAAAGACTCGGTTTGGATAAATATATTAATGCGGGTATTATCTTATTAAATGCGAAGAAAATCAGGGAAGAGGGTATTGTTAATAAATATTTTGAATGGGCAAAAGAGAATGTTAACATCATAGAGCGTTGCGACCAAGATATATTAAATGTCGTATTACAAGGCAGAGTAGGATATGTTGAAGAAATTTACAATACGCAAGTTATATATAATTCAAGCAATGAATTTGAAAGGATTAAAAATCCTATTATTATACATTTTGTTTCATCAAAAAAACCTTGGAGTTACTTAAAACCGTTAAATTATACCAAATTTGCAAAGGAATATTTCAAAATATTGAAAAATACGCCTTGGAAAGGCTTTTATAAAGAGTATTGTTTTAAATCAACACTAATATTCCCGCTTAGATTGCTATACGCTACGGGAATCATAAAAGATATGCTCAGAAATATTTTCTCTGTGTATAATTCGGATGACAAAAAATACAAAGTTTGGACAATATTAGGAATAAAAATAAAAACAAAGAGAAATAATAAAAAAATAATGCAGGGAAAATTATGAAGGTAATTATATTAGCAGGCGGTTTAGGAACGAGATTATCGGAAGAAACTAAGCTAATTCCGAAGCCAATGGTGGAAATAGGCGGAAAGCCAATATTATGGCATATAATGAAAATCTATTCATTCTATGGATTTAATGATTTTATAATTCTTACGGGGTATAAATCTCACATTATAAAAGAATATTTTATAAATTATTACCACAGATACTCAGATATTACCGTAAACTTGAAGGACAATTCCGTAGAAATCCATAAAATGCAAACTGAGCCTTGGAAAGTAACTATGCTATATACCGGTGAAAATACAATGACAGGTTCGAGGATTAAAAAAGCTCAAGATAGAGTAGGAAATGAATCATTTTTATTAACTTATGGCGATGGAGTGTCAGATATTAATATTAACGAGCTTATAAAGCGTCATAAGAATAGTAACAAATACTTAACTTTGACTGCGGTAAAACCGAGCGGTAAATTTGGAGCGCTGGATATTTCGGAAGACGGCTCAATAAATACTTTTCAAGAAAAACCGCAAGGGGATGGCTCTTGGATAAATGGCGGTTTTATGGTTTGCGAACCTGAAGTTTTTGATTACATAGAACCGAACCGTTCTGATGTAATTTTCGAAAAAACACCGCTTGAAAATTTAGCAAAAGACGGACAATTAAACTCATATAAACATAGGGGTTTTTGGTATCCGATGGATACATTAAAGGGCAAAAATGATTTGACCGCTTTATGGGAAAGCGGTGAAGCGCCGTGGGCATTATGGTTGAAAAACAAAGAGGCTCTTAATGTTTAGTGGTATATATGAAAATAAAAAAATTTTTTTAACGGGACATACAGGCTTTAAAGGCGGTTGGCTTGCCTTATGGTTGACTTCTTTAGGAGCGAAGGTGTGCGGTTATTCTTTAATGCCTAACACTGCCCCTTCAATGTTTCAGGAACTTGGAATTGAAAAAAGAATTGAAAAATCAGTAATAGGGAACATTTTAGATTTAGGAAAACTTGAAAAAACACTGCAAAACTATGAGCCGGATATAGTTTTTCATCTTGCGGCACAGCCTTTGGTTCGTTTGTCATATTTAGAGCCTATTTTAACTTATCAAACAAATGTTATCGGAACTTTAAATCTTTTGGAATGTGCAAGAAAATGTAAATCCGTTAAAGCGTTTGTTAATGTTACAACA
>CANQAW010000095.1 GCA_947589525.1 Candidatus Gastranaerophilales bacterium | reverse complement strand
ACATACCGAATTGATATTTGTTAATTAAATTAAACAAAATATGTATGTTTTACACATTCAAACCAAACTCTAAACAAAACCTTTAGCTTCCAATAAATCTTATTATAATTAATGCTAAAACATTAACCCTATTCCATTTCAATATAATTTTTCAAATTAATTGAAAGGTTTTTATTTCTGCAGAGTTTTTTCAATTTTGCAATTGCTCTTGTTTCGATTTGTCTTATTCTTTCCCTTGAAACGCCGTAGCGAGAGCCGATTTCATCAAGAGTTTTCTTTTGACCGTTAGAGTCAAGTCCGTAGCGCATAATTAAGACGTCTTTTTCTTTGGGGTTTAATTGATTTAACATTTTTCTGACATCTTCAAGTAAATTTTCCTGCGTAACCATTGTATCTGGGGTTATATGAGTGTCATCCACTATAAAATCCGCAATTTTAGAAGTATCGTCTTTTTGATTGGCGGGTGTTTCAATTGAAATTGTGCTTTGAGAGCTTTTCATAAGCGCAACCAATTTATTTATAGGCATATCAACTCTTTGAGCTATTTCTTCTTTGGTAGGAACTCGGTTTAGTTCGGTTGAAAGTTCGATTGTTGCTTTTTTAATTCTGCTTAGTGTTTCAATCATGTGAACAGGAAGCCTTATCATTCTTGATTTATCCGCAATTCCTCTGGTGATTGCCTGCTGTATCCACCATGTAGCATAAGTTGAAAATTTATAGCCTTTTGAATAATCAAATTTTTCCGCCGCTTTCATTAAGCCTAAATTGCCCTCTTGAATTAAATCAAGAAAAGACAATCCTCTTCCTATATATTTTTTAGCAATGGAAACCACAAGTCTTAAATTAGCATTGATTAAAATTTCCCGTGCTTTTTGAGAGTGATTTTCTTTAATCTGGCGTGCAACTTCAAGTTCGTCCTCAAAGCTTAAAAGAGGTATTTTTCCAATCTGCTGAAGATAAATTTTAACGGAGTCGTCTGCGACGGCAGATTTGTAATCCTCCTGAGATTTATTTGAAATATTGTCCTCATCCGTTTCTTCCTGCGAAGCAATGTCATTATCTATCTGTAAGAGTGTTTCTTCATCTAAATCATCATATAAAAAATCGCTTTTGTAGTCTTCGTTTTGCAATTTTTGCTTCATTTCTTCCCCTTTTAGATAAAATTATTATACAATATTTTGCGAAATTGTATAGGATTTAGCTTTGTTTGAGGTCGATTTGTCTTTGTGCCTCATATAAAATAACGCCCGTTGCAACAGATACGTTTAATGAGTCAAAATCAGTTTTTATTTTAACCGTATAATCAGCTTTATTCAAAATGGTTTTAGATATTCCGTCCCCTTCCGAACCCATTACAAGAGCAAAGTTCATATCCGTATAATCAATTTCATAGTAATTATCGGAAGCATTCATTTGTGTTGCAATTACCCAGTAGTCGTTCTTTTTTAAAATATCAATACTATTAGAAAGGCTAGTTGTTTTTATAATCGGAATGTGATTTACGGCACCTGAGGAAATTTTTTCCACGGTGGCATTAATGGGACAACTGCGGTGAAGCGGGAGCATGATTGCATCCATTGCGACACCTGTTGCGGTTCTTATAATTGCTCCGAGATTATGAGGGTCGTTAATACCGTCTAAAATAAGAATTTTTCTAAATCCTTCTTTATTTTTGGAATTTTCAATAAACTCCTCAAGTTCTATATATTCAACGGGAGAAACCTCGGCAATTATCCCCTGATAATTGGGTTTTTGTTCAAAATATTCGTCAAATTTTGATAAATTAATATATTGAATATTAATTTTGTTTTCTCGGGCAAGATTGTAAATTTTTTTTAATCTGTTATCGGGTGAAAAATTTTTTTGAATGTAAATTTTGTTAAGTCGCTTCGGATTTTTTAACAATGCTTCCAATACCGTATTTTTGCCATATATCAAACTTTTAGATGATTTTGTATTCATTTTTTACCTTTTTTTGTATATAATTGTTAAGTTATTAAACATATTATAATAATTATTGTATTATATAATAAAGAGTAGTAATTAGTAAGTATAGATTTATAGAGATGTTAAATTTTTTATCTTCCGGTGAACAAAAACAAATAGTTGGTATTTCCCTTATACCAGGAATTGGTTTGCAAGCTGCAATTATTGATAAAGCCACAATGTCGGTTTTGAATTTCAGCTCGAGAAAGATTGAATATAATTTTTCAACAAGAGAAATACAAAACTATCCGCAGTTAAAATCTGCAATTGCTGCAATGCTTGACGAAATGAGAGTGCCTGCTAAAGCACCCGTTTATTTTGTTCTGCCTAATGTTTATTTTGATTTTATTGAATTACCCGCAGCCACCACGGAAGCGGATTTAAAAAATATCTTTTTATCTAAAGCCGAAGATTTTTATTTATTTAAAAAAGAAGAACCGCTTTCAGGCTGGTTTGAAGCAGGCAGTGCATCGGAGCAAGGACAGATACGCTGGGCATATTCTTCAATTCAAAAAAGCGTAGTTGAATCTCTGAGAGAAATTACAAGCGATTTAGGCTTGGTTCTTGTCGGTGTTGAAAGTGAATACTCTGCAATACTTAGAGGTTTAAGAGTTTCGGGTATCTGTGATGATGCCATATATGAAGGTGCGGCTTGGGGTACATTATTAATCAACTCAAACAGCTATGTTCTGTTCCAATTAGACGGTAACAGACTGATTAAATTAAACGAAGTTCCCATTGCAACACGTTCATTTACAACCGAAGAAGCTTATGACAGCATTGTTTCCAGTGTTTCTCAATTGCTTCAAGCGGATATTTATTCAAGATTATATATAATCAGCCAAACTGATGAAATAAGCGCCGACCTGTTGAAAAACTACTTGGATTACCAAGGTCCGCTTGTTGTAATTAATGCTAATAAATTTTCAAACGAGCCTATAATTAACGTTAAACATGCGGCCGCAATGGAAGAAATTAACAAACTTTCTTTAAGCACTATTGCCGCTTCTTTTATCAACAAGAAAAATGCTTCCATGATGACAAATGTTATCGCGGATGATCCAAACGCAAGCTTAGGCGTATATTTCACCGTAGAAATTTTGGGTCAGGAAGTTGAAATTACAAACAGTTTGATTACCAAAGTTGCAATTATGCTTTCAAGCGTAATAGGTTTGGTTTTAGGCTCAATGATAATAGGCTTGTATTTGTTAACAGTTAATCAAACTAAACAAATTCAGGATATGAATAAGAAAACATCCGAACTTGATGTTGAAATATCAAAATTCTCCGAGGAAGAAAAGAAACCGGAAGTTGATATTTCAAATATTATAGATATAATTGCAAAACAAAATATTTCCGCTATCAGTTACTATGATTCAATTGCGACGGACATTCCGAAAAATGTTTGGCTGACCAAGTACTATAATAAAGCGGGTGAGCAAATTGCAATTACGGGTGTTGCTCAAAACATAACCGATATTTACGAATATTATAAAAATTTGAGAGTTATTTCTCCCGAATCTAATCTTAAATTAGCCGATTTAAGAGTTATAACCGACAGCCCCGAAGATTCGGATGATGCAAGATACATAAGCTCTCTTATTATCAACAAAGATACAGACAGATTATACAGCTTTGAAATATCCAATCTTCAAGTTGATTTTGAACAACAACAAGTTCAGGATTTAAACAGAACGGAAGAAGGAAAACTTGAAGAAAACATGAAAAAGTTAAAAGAACAAGAAGCTGTTATTATAAGACGTCAAGGCAGCCCTGCTGCACCGGCCGCAAGTCCGGAAGCTCCGGTTGAAAGCACTTCTTCTCAAATGACGCCTGCGCAAGGGGAACAATAATGGAACAAAAAATATTAAAAATAATAAGAGAAAATATACTTTGGCTGTTTTTGGTTATTATGGTAACGGGCGGCTGTTGTTACGGAGTATATCATTATGCTCTTCTTGCTCACGATAATTATGGCGATTTAAAAATTAAACAGGAAGAAGTTGCGCAAAAGCAAGAAGAATTGGATACCATACAAAAATCCATTCAGGCAAGAGAACAAAATAAAAAGAAACAAGCCGAATCAGGCAAAGTAATATATGAAGTTTTAGCTCAGCAGTTTACCCCCGAAGCATCTTTCGGTATTATGTTTGAAAACATTTTATCTAATATTTCAAACAGCGGAATAAGAATTCGCTCAATTGATTACAATTACAAACCGATGGAAGATAAATTGCTTGATGCTCAAGTTCAGGGCTATAACGGATGCGAGTTGTCTTTCGTTGCCGTCGGTAAATATTCACAACTGCAAAGTTTCTTTAAAAACATTGCGAAAGAAAAATATCTAAGCAATATTCAAGAAATTTATATCGAACCTTATGATCAGGATAAATCAATTTTGATTGCGAAATTCAAAATTCGTTTGTATACAAAAACAATATAATTTCGTTAATCCGATAGTCTTGAAGCATTAATACACTTAGAGAATTTTTCATTTTACCTTTATTATTTATGTTATTATGGACATAGTGAGGAGAGTTTAAGGTTAAATATGAAAAAAACACTTATATATGTTTCGGCTGTAGTGCTAATTTTAATCGGTGTGCGCTTTTCAATAACCAAATACGGTGAATACACGCGTGCTAATCAGTTAAAAATGGCTGCCACTCCGACAGTTGAATTATCCTCGGTAACGCAAAAAGAAATTTATAAATCAATTGAACTTCCGGCAAGGGTGCAATCCACCGACAAAGTCGATTTAGTGGCACGTATTGACGGATATCTTCAAAAAAAACACTTTCAGGAAGGTGATTTTGTTAAAAAGGGTCAGCTTTTATTTACCATAGAGCCTACCCAATATATAAATGCGCTTAATCAGGCGCAGGCAAATGTGCAAACCGCAAAAGCCGAATTATACAAAGCGCAAAGAGACTACGAAAGAGGAGCTGAGCTTGTTAAAAAAGATTTTATATCAAAATCAACATACGACCAGCTTTATGCTCAAAAGCAGAGTGCACAGGCACAATTAAAATCAGCTCAGGCTCAACTTGCGGAAGCGAAAAGAAATTACGGATATACCCAGGTTAAAGCGCCTGTTGCGGGTAAAATCGGTTCAATGCAAATTCAAGAGGGAAACTATGTAACCGTTCAATCAGGTACTCTTGCGACAATTACAAAAACAAACCCCATTTATGTAAGATATTCAATTGATTCAAAAATGTTTGATGAAATCAGAAATCTTGATTTTATTCCCAAAAAAGGGCAAGAACCCGTTAAAGTCGAGCTTATATTGTCTAACGGGTCTTTATATCCGATTAAAGGCGTACAGGATTTTTGGGATAATCAAATTTCAACTTCTACGGGAACTCTTGATTTCAGAGCGACTTTTAAAAATGATGACAATATCTTAATACCCGGAGATTTTGTTAAAGTTAAAATTTATTCCAACCAAAAAATTTCAGCTCTTTTAATTCCGCAGGAATATGTATTACAGGATTCTAACGGAAGATATGTGTTTGTAGTTGAAAATAATACGGTTGCCCAAAAATATTTTAAAGATAACGGACAATATGAAAATTATTGGATAGTACAAAGCGGTATTAATAAAGACGATAAATTTATTTCGACAATGTTAACCAAATTATCGCCTAAAATGCCTGTAAAAGTTGCAGCTATGGAGAACAAGGAACAAAATTAAATTTTTATCGGGGAGAGTTAATGTTTTCAAAGTTTTTTATAGACAGACCAAGATTTGCGCTGGTTATATCTATCGTAATTATTCTTATAGGTGTAATTGCGATGAAATCCCTGCCTTTGGAAGAATACCCGACTGTTACTCCCCCTCAGGTCAGAATTACCGCAACATACACGGGTGCTTCTTCTGATGTTATAGAATCAACCGTAGCTTCCCCCATTGAATCGGCGGTAAACGGTGTTGAACACATGTTATATATGACTTCAGACTCTAAAGACGGCATGTATTCTTTAAATATCTTTTTTGAAGTCGGTTCTGACCCCAATATGAACGTCGTAAATGTTCAAAATAAAGTTTCTCTTGTTACTTCACGACTGCCCTCGGATGTTTCAAGATACGGCTTAACCGTTAAACAAAACACGGGCGGAGGCGGATTGTTGTATTACGGCATTTATTCTCCCGATAACTCCGTTGATCTTGTTACATTATCAAATTATGCGGCGATTTATCTTAAAGATGAACTTGCCAGAGTAGACGGTGTTGCCGAAGTTCAGGTTTTTGGCGGTAAAGACTATTCAATGCGGATTTGGCTTGATAGCGAAAAAATGGCTTCTTTGAATGTTTCTCCGACAGAGGTTTCTAATGCAATAAATGCGCAAAATGCTCAAGTTTCCGCAGGCGCATTGGGAAACGAGCCTGTTGTTAATAAAACAGATATGGCACTGACTCTTAGAACCCCCGGCAGATTAAAAACAAAAGAAGAATTTGAAAATATCATAATCCGCTCGGGAGCTCATGCACAGAGTGTTAAATTATCCGATGTTGCAACCGTTGAGCTTGCGGGCGAAAATTATATAACAGACGGTAAAATAGATAATAATTCCGTTGCCGTTATGTCCGTTAATCAGCTGTCTTACGCTAACGCCATTGAAGTAGCTAACGAATGCAACAAAAGAATGCAGGAGCTGTCAAAGTCATTTCCTGACGGAATAGAATACAGCGTTTTTTATAATGCGACAGATTCCGTTAAAGATTCTCTTGCGGAAGTTGTTAAGGCGATTGTTCTTGCAATTTTTATTGTTGTTGCAACGGTTTATTTATTCTTGGGCGATTGGAGAGCAAGTATTGTTCCTTTCTGCGCTATTCCCGTTTCTTT
>CANQAW010000094.1 GCA_947589525.1 Candidatus Gastranaerophilales bacterium | reverse complement strand
GATACAGCTATTTGTCCGATTCTTACGACGGGGAAGAATTGAGCCTGTTTGCAAATCATCTTTTTGAGGGCAAGCAGATTGTTGATATGGCATATTCAAAAGAACCTTACAGAATACTTTGGTGTGTAATGAATGACGGAACTATAAACGCTCTGACATATAACCCCAAACAAAAAATAAGCGCATGGCATACGCATTCAACGCAAGGTTTTTTTGAAAGCGTTACAACAATAAGAGAAAACAACGAAGATATAGCTTATTTTATTGTCAGACGCATTATTGACGGCAAAGTTGTAAGGTATATCGAGCGATTTAAGTCCAGAGTTGTTAAAGATATGTCGCAGGCATTTTTTCTTGATTGCGCACTTAATAATATATTTGACGAAAAAGTCAGCACTGTTTCAAATTTACAGCATTTAAGAAATACAAAAGTTTTCGGATTGCTTGATTTTGGCGTTGTTGAGGATTTATATGTTGATGACAACGGCTGTGTACAGCTTCCTTATCCCGCCAAAAATGTTTTAATCGGGCTTCCGTATACATTTGAGTTTGAATCCCTAAATTTGGAAGCTGTCGGAACTTTAGGATTGTCTAAAATAATCAACGAAGTAAGCATTAAAATTTTAAATTCTCGTGAAGATTTTTTTATTAAAAATGACAACGAAACTCTTTCACAAAATCAAAGAAGCTATTTAAGCGTAAACAATTCAAATATGTTATTTGACAAAGATGTTGTTTTTTGTCCTTTGTCTAACGTCAGCAAAGAAGTAAATGTAAAAATTGTTCAAAAATATCCGCTTCCGCTTAATATAATTTCTTTTAGCGCCAATTTGTCCGTAGAAGAAACGGAGGCGCAATGATAGAGATTGAAATTAATCATGAAAATTTGGAAAAATTTGTTGCCGATATAAGAGATGAAGATGAACAGGAGCTTATTGCCGTATTGGGATGTGATTATCGTGATGAGCTTTTCAGACTTTGTTTAAGTAATAAATCACAAACATATTTTCTTGCCGATAGTTTATCTCGTCCTTGCGCAATTGGCGGAGTAAGCCGTTTTTGTAACGATGAAAAAATCGGGCAAGTTTGGCTTTTGTGTACCAACAGAGCCGTTGAAAATAAAATTGCTCTTTTTAAGTATATAAGCCGAAAAATCACGGAATTTAAAAGAGAGTACGATTTATTATTTAATTTTATATATAAATCCAACTACAAAGCCTTAAATTGGCTTTCGGTTTTTGGATTTGTTTCATTTGACATAAAAAACGTTAACGATTATAAATTTTTTTTCTGCAGGAGTTTAAATAAGTGATATATGACGTCTTGCCTGTTAGTACTTACAGAGGTAATAACAGCTGTACAAAATTTGACTTTAATTTTTTCATAGAAAACGAAAATCAATTAGAAGTATATTTGATTGATGAAAATAATATTAGAACTAAATTAAATCTATATGAAGATTATTTAATTAACGAAACTAAAAACAAAAACGGAAGTTTTATAACTTTTCCCGCTGAAGGCTCTAAATATAATGTTCTTTCTCATGAAGAAAAAATATCAATAGAGCTGTATCTTGAATGTATTCAGGAAATTCAATACAATAACAGTTCGCTGTTAAATTTGGAGTCTTTGGAATATTCATTTGATTACTTAACACGTTTAATTCAGATATTGCAAAGAAGAATTAATCTTTGCGTAAAAGTTCCTGAAGGTTCGGGAATTCAGCCTGAGGCATTATTAAAAGACTTTTATGATAAACTGTCGCAAGCGCAAAAACATTTTGACAATACAAAGGCGCAATGCGAGGATATACTTCATACGGCTGAAAAACTAAGCGCAGATTGCAAAAATCTTGAAGATTTTTTTGACGAAAAAACAGATGAAATTAACGATATTTTCAATGAAGCCAAAAAACTCCTTCCCGAAAACATATTAAATACCTCACTTTCAAATATCACGGCCGAAGGCATTGAAAATATAAAAAAGTATAATCCCCACTATAATTTGTTCGATATTCTTAAAAAAGACCACATTTTATCCTTCGAAGAATTATCAGGACTTGAGCGTTTGGGTCAATATGTGTATAAAGAAGGGGTTTCTGATTCAAGATACGGTTATCCTGATTTTTATGAAAAATGTTTAGAAGAATATTTTGAGGCAACAGATAAGGTATATTCAATTCCTTTTGTTGTTCCCGATACGAGTTCAAACGGTGTGCTCGGTCGGGATAGTTTTGCTATTGAAGCAGGTGATTATCAAAATATCTATAATGCAATTAACAGTTTAAACACTACTAATATATACAGCACTTCTTCTTCACAGGATATAACTTTCTATAACCCCAGAGCAATAAAAGTTACTAAGATAGTTTGGAATGTATATGACAACAATAGAAACCCCGCGGAATATACAATAGAAGCCTGTAATGACGGGGAAAATTATACAACAATTTCAACAGGTACAGCTGCGCCATCTTCATCAACCATTATGGATTTATCCGATAATGATAACTATTATAAATATTATAAACTTAAGGTTTCAGCCTTTAATTCGGGTCAAGGTAATTTGAAAACTCTTTTAATTACTGCTCAAGAGTTCGTTTTTCCTTTTAAGGAAAATTTAAACGGACATAAATTCTATGATATCAAAGATAAAGAGAAAATCGATGAAATATATCAAAAAACGGGTATTGCATGGTATTACGGAATAGATGAAGAGAACGAAAGAATATTTCTGCCTAGAATTGATATAATCAACTTAAATAAAGCTTCTAAAATCCCTGTTGTTGGCAACGGATATTCGTTGGTAATGCAAGGAAAGGTAGGAGAAGAAACAAAATACGGAGTGTGGCAAGCAATGAACGGGTGGCCGGCATCAAGATTTAGGATGAACCCGAAAGAAAAAGTACTAATTGGAACAACACAATTTGAAATTGAATGTGAAAATTACGACCAACAATATACCGGAGGAACGTCATTCGGAGTTTCAGAAAGGATACAAGATTGCAGTTTAGTTGCATTATTAAATGATATAGAAAATCATTATCCAACTTCACCATTTTACATATATATGGTTGTCGGTAATGCCGAAATAAAAAAAGCCCAAAGCGAGATAATTGATATTACATCAAGCGAAAATGATACTATTCCCCTATTTACGGCTATGCATTTTGATTTTAAACCTAACCATGTTTCATGGTTAAAAGCAGGAGCGGTAGCTAGCGGGAAAATATATGTCAGTGCGTATAATGAGCTTGTTAAAGTTTTAAAAGGTGAAGAAACAAAATGCGGTGTAGATTTAAAGGCAATAGGAGATAAACAGAAACTCTCGGATACGGATTATAGTCAATATTGGATTATTAATGAAAATGAGCAAACTTTTAAGGCGCCGGCAAAAACATCATTTTTAAATAATTCGGGATTATATTTTAAAGTCAGCAATGCGGTTCAAAATCTTGCTTTGACCGACGCAGGCACAGTTTTGGAAGAATTAAATAATAAGGTTGATTTAAAAACGGCCGCATCCTCAAGTTTTCCAAGCGACAGACATACTTTTATAGCATTAGGAGTAAGCGGCGCAAGTTATACCGCTCCCGCAGACGGGTATTTTATGCTTTATATCAGAAATCTGACAAAAGCAGGTTTTGTTTCGGGGGTAAACACCACATCGGGTTATATATTAGAAATAAGATGCACTGTTCTTGGTGGTGTTGCAGATAGTGTAATCCCTGCACAAAAGGGTGAAAATGTTTTATTCTACTACGATGCCTCAGGAGATGTTACTTTCATGTTTATGTATGCGGAAGGGGCTAAATAATGTACTATATAGAACAAAATGAACAAATACTTTTGTTTGATAAGGATAAACAAAAACTGGAAAATTCTCTGACTTTTATGCCTCAATATGCAGGATTGGAGATTAAGGAAACAGAAAGACCTATAGTTGAATTTCAATTTGCGGATACGAAAGAATACAAGCACGAGCAAGAACAAAAAGAACGTGAAAGAATTTCTAAGCTCTCTTTGACAAAAAGAGAAGTTTTTCTTGCTTTATATAAGGCAAAAGGGATAACTCCCGATATGATAAAAGAACAAATTTCAGACTCTGAAGCCTTAATTGAATTTGAATATGCAAATGAATATTTTAGAGGAAACCCCCTAATCGATTTAATCGGAGAAAAACTGGGATATACAAGTGATGATTTAGATTATCTTTTCCAAAATAAGCAATTGCCTGAAAAGGAAGAACCCGAACCAGAACCGACAGAAACCGAAGTACAAGAAAATGCGGAAGAATAGATATGATGTGCGAAATAGATAAAGAGAAACTAAAAACAGTTACAATTATCGGAACTGTTTATTATATCTGGTATGAAGACAGCGAATATTTAATTGCTTTTTCCGATATTCCAGATGTCAGAGAACTTCAAATAAATAAATTTATAATGGATAAAAAAGAAATCGAGGATATAAAGAAAAAACCCTATAAACTGTATAACGATATAATGGTATATCTGGAAGTAAAAACAAACGATAATCAATATATCTTTAAAATTGAAAAAGGTTATCGCTATGACGGCGCAAGCATTCCAAGATTATTTTGGCGTTTAGTTGGGTCTAAAGGGGATGTCAGATTTTTAATCGGGGCGCTAATCCATGATTATATGTGCGAAAACCATGGTGTTGTAGAATATAACCGATATTTTGCTGATAAAATCTTTGAAAGGTGTTGTTATGTCGGCGGAACTTGCGCTTTTGTAAGGTGGCTAATGTTTCATTGTGTTGATAACTATCAAAAGTTTTGCGGGTGGGGGAAAGAATGCAGATAAGTTCCGAACTTTTGCTTTTAATAGTTATTAACGTTGTAAGCGCGGGGATATTTATAGGCGGGCTTGCAACAAGCATTAAATTTATAGAAGGTCAAATTAAGAGACTTGAAATAAAACAAGATAAACATAATAACTTAATTGAAAGAATGGCAATAGTCGAACAATCCGTTAAATCCGCTCATCATAGAATAGATAAATTTGAAGGATAAAAAATGAACTTAAATTTTAAAATGAGTGAATTAATACATTCCGATAAAGCAATAGAGCATAATATTAACAACATGCCCGATATAAATTCTTTGGATAATATGCTTGATTTAATTGTGTTTTGCTTGCAACCCGTTAGAGAACTTTTAAAAAAGCCCATGATTATAACATCAGGTTATAGAAATTCGCAAGTAAATAAACTGGTTAACGGAAAATCTAATTCTCAGCATTTAAAAGGGCAGGCAGTTGATTTTGTTGTTAAAGGCGAAACCATAGAAAGCATTATTTTTAAAATCCGAACATCAGGTATTGAATATGACCAGTTGATTAATGAATACGGGCGCTGGGTTCATATATCGTATAATAAAGGGAACAACCGCATGATGGTGTTAAAAATGTAATTTTATAAAATTTTAATAAATTAATTTAAAAGCTCTCGTTTTTTTGCGAGAGCTTTTATAATGCTTAGATTAGTTTATATAGTTTATAAGTCTTGTGTCGAAACTGCCTTTTGTTCCCATATCATATAATATTGCTTTAGCGCAAACATCGTTTATCGGTTTCTTGTACGGTCTTTCTTCTCTTAAAGCACAATAGCAATCGGCAATGGTTAAAAGTTGATTTTCGGTGCTTCTTGTAATGTTTTCTTCGTAATCATGGTGCTCAAGCGCCAGTTGTGCTACTTTCGGGTCTAAATCCGTTGTTTTAAGAATTTCATAGCTTAATTTGTTGTGCAGTTGTACAATTTCTCTTTCAGCTCTTGTTAATTTTCCTTTTTTATTGAGTATTTTGCTTGGAATAAAAACTTTTCCTATATCATGCAACAGTGCGGATTGAATTAATATTTGACATTCTTTTTCGTCTCTTGTATGTCCCAATTGCTTATACATTGCTTCTACGGTTAAAGCTGTCGGAATTAAGTGGCTTTTTACAATGGATGATACATTTTTAATTTCCATATTTAATTCAAGGTTATTTTCGCTCAAAATCCTTTTAATGTTCGGATTTTTGTTTATCGCATTTTCAAGGCATATTACGTTTAAATATTTTCTTATAAATTTGGAATATTCTTCCTGTTTTTTATTGAGTGAAAAATTAGGCTCGCTTGTATATGAATTTACATAAATTTTTGGCGTAAGTGCAATATTTGCAACTTCTTGCTCGTTTTGGAAAACATCTTGCCGAAGCTCTGTTCTGTCAAGCCTTTTTTCGGAAGGAGACAAAAGCTGCGCTCCTAAATGAGCATTTTTTTGCGTATTTATATTTATTTTATTTTGAAAACACCTGCTTATGCGGTTAAAAAACCCCATACACACCTACCGTACACTAACACACACTATATATTTTTAATAAAGTAATTTTTTTGTTTTGATTTGATTTATCGTATATACAAAATTAATATTTTGTTACAAGCAATTAATTTATATTTTCCATTGCGTAACTTTTTTTAAGCTTCGGAATGATATTTTTAAATCTGATTTTGCTTGCTAAATTGGATAGTGAATATTTGCAGTATTCAAATTCGGCTAAATCCGGTCCGAAATTTTCTTCAAATTCGATAAATTTTGCATTTTTTTCGTAATACATTTTCTTTTCCCGTTTTAGATAACATTGTTATAGTATAATAAAGTATTTTTCAATATAAAAATTGCTCAAATATTAAAATTTTTTAATTTATTTTTTTTAGATTATAATAAACTTATGGAAAATACCGATTTAATCTTAAATCAAGCTCTTGATTACATTAACGGGCAAGATTTTGTAAAAGCAGAAGAAATACTGAAAAATTTGGCGCAAGAGCCAAACG
>CANQAW010000093.1 GCA_947589525.1 Candidatus Gastranaerophilales bacterium | reverse complement strand
GGAAGAACTTAAATCTTCTCCTAACGTCGGAGTTGATTTATTGATGAATATTAATTTTATGTCCGAAGTTGTTCCCTATATTAACTATCAACAGGAGCGTTATAACGGGCATGGTTATCCCGAAGGTTTAAGCGGAAATTCAATTCCTTTAGGTTCAAGAATAATTGCTCTTGCGGGCGCTTATTGTGCGTTAACTCAAGACAGAGCGCACAGAAAAGCGCTTTCTAACAGTGAAGCTCTTGAAATTTTAAAACAGGAAGCGGGAATTAAGTGGGACCCCAATATTGTTGATGTTTTAGTTGAAATTAAGACTGAAAAATAAAATCGGGTGTTTTTTCAAAAAGAGAAGGGTAAGCTTCAATATAATCGTCTAAATCTCTGTAAAATGCTTCAAAATCAGGCGATAACCCTCTTTTATACCTTGAATTTTCAATTCCGTAAAGAGCAAAAATCGAACGCTCTAAAATGGTTGCAACTGATTCGTTTCCTCTTGCGTACGGTGATTCCTGATTGATGAGCCATCTTATTGTTGCGGTTTTTTTTAAAATATCACGAGCGCTCGGATTTTCAAGATTTCTTAATTTTAGATATGCTTTTTTTACAAGGTCAAGATTGCTTGTGTAATTATTAACCGACCTGCCGTATTCTACGCTTATGTAGTTATTGCCCAAGCGGCAATTTTTGATTTTTGCCGTATTTGCATTTCTGTATTCTACGTTGGGTTTTGCTTTAAATTCTTTAATTTGATATATTCTTTCTCTGTACGGAATATAATATTCCTGCCCTCTTCCTTCTTCACACATAATGAAGCTTCCTAAGTTTTCCGACCTGTGTCCGTACCAGTAATTATTATTAATTTGTGCTATGGATGCTTCAATGTATTTTAAAATATCATCAAAATTTTCATTTTCTTTCATAAGAAAAGCCGTTTCAAGAGTTAAATCGCTCATCTTTTGCGCCCATAGCCTGTTTTTGCCGTAAGAAAATAAATCTATAAAAAATATTTCAGGGTCTATCATAGCCGATAGTTTGGTTTTTGCAGGTTTTTCATCTTTGTTTTTTAGCGGGCTTGCAATACTGTTTCCGAAATTCGGTTTTAAATTAATTGGAGTAATAATCATTGTTATCGTCAGCTCTTTATTTTAATTTTACGTTTGTATTATTATATAAAAGCGTAAATAATTTTTTTTGCCTTTTTAATTAAATTACTTTTTTATTGTATTTGTTTTGTGCCGATTCTATTCCTTCTTTTAGCCAGCAATCAACAACTTGTATCGCAATTTTACCCATTTGCCGAATATTTTCAAGCTCGGATGCGGAAAAATTTCCAAGAACAAAACTGTCTATCTGCATATTTTCGCTTACCGGCCCGACTCCAACCTTTAGTCTGTCAAAAACATCCGTTCCGAGGCGGTTTATAATTGATTTAATTCCGTTATGACCTCCGAAAGAGCCGTTTTTTTTCAACCTGAAAGTGCCGAACTCAATTGTCGCATCGTCATATATAACCAAAATATCCTTGTTTGTGAGTTTATAAAAATTCATAAGTTGAATTACCGCATTTCCGGATAAATTCATATAAGTTTTGGGCAAAAGATACAAAAGGTCTCCTTGTTTACCGAAGAACGAGTCAAATTTATCGCATAAAGCTACCTTGCGGGCTTTTAAAATTTCGTCCAAAACTAAAAACCCCGTATTGTGTCGGGTAAATTTATATTTTAAATCAGGATTTCCAAGACCTATTACAGCTTTCATGTTTTAGTTCAAATTCTGTTAAGTATTTAAATTAATCTTTTTTATTTATCTTTGTCGGTAATTTGAAAATAGTTAAAAAAGGTTATTTGTAAGATAGCATACAAAACGGAGTAAAATCAACACCGATGAAAAATAATTTTAAAAATAATAAAACTAACGAAATACAAAATAAAAGCTCTAAAATGGTTTTAAATTTTTTGGAAAAAAATAATCTTCATAAAAAAGAATTTGCGCAAATGATAGGCGTAACGCTGTCTTATGTCTACAATTTAATTGATGAAAATGTTCCTTTTTCAACACGCTCAATAACTTTAGAGCGCATAGCAACGGTTATGGACATTAATCCAGAAGATTTTATTGAATATCAAATACCGCAAGATATTATAAGCTATAGCGAAAACCTTTTAATGCTTAAAGATTTGATTAAATATAATAAACTGTCAACTCTTGAGTTTTTAATGATGTTCGAAAGAAAAAAAAGACCCGAGCTTGTCGATATTTTAAGAGGCGCAAAACCTATTCAGATAGATTTTTCCGAGTTAAAAAAAATTGCGGAAAATTTAAATATGTCCAAAAAAGATTTATTTGAAATGTGGAAAAAAAGAATGATTGAATATTTAAAAGAAGGCGGCTTTAACATTGAAAAAAATCAAAAATTAACGGATGCCATGTTTAATTGTGCCAAAAAGGAAGTTTGTGATGAAAATTAACAAAACTTAATACTTTATTTTTCATTCTTGACATACAATTATCATCTTTATACCATGTTCTGTGTACAATTTAAGGTCAAGGTGAAAGATGAAAGGTTCTACTTTACACAGATCAGGCTTAACTCGTGAAAAAATGGGAGTTTTAGCAAGTATTAACAAAATAACCGATAAAAAACAAGTTGCCAAAACGCAGCTAAATCAATATTACAGAACAGCTAAAGCTAAAGAAATTGATTTGTTATGGGAAAACACGCAAAAAGGCATTCAAAAAATGCACAGTGCGACTAAAAGTGTTTACCAAAAATCTCCCGCCGTTTATTTAACCATCGGTTTTATAGCAGGCGTATTGTTTATGGCTTGTATTACTTTAATAGTTTCTATTTCGTCAATGAACCCGAGAGTTTCCGACAAATTAACAGCGGAATCAGGCGTTGCAATAGTTGACGAAGAAGCAAATACTCAAAATAACAATGTATATTCCGAAGAAAAATATATAGTAAAAAGAGGGGATACTTTAAACGGAATAGCATATCGTTTTTACGGTAAATATAATGAAGCAAAAATATTAGAAATTCAAAGAATAAATAATATTGTAAACCCTGCTTCTCTAAGGGTCGGACAGGAGCTGGTAATACCTGTTTCCCAAGAAAGATAAGTTTAAATTAAAACCCTGCAGACGCAGGGTTTTTTATTGTTCTTTTTTCCCGTTAAAAATTATATTATTCGGTAATGTATAAAAAGAAAAAATCATTTAAACCTTATAAAAGAGGTTAAAATGAAAAAAATAATTTTATCGATAATTCTATATTTTGTTTTTGTTCAATATTCTTTTTGTGAAATAATTTCAGGAAAAATTAATCATGATGATATAAATCTGCAAAATAAAATTATAGATTCCAAAACTAAAAATCCCGTAAGTAATGCCAAAATTTCAATTCCCGAAGCGCATTTCACAACATATTCCGATAAAAACGGGGTTTTTCAACTGAATGCCGATTTGAACAGTCAAACGGTTTTATTTGTTGAAAAAGACGGTTATAAAAACTTTTCCTTGACGGTTGATAAAACGGTTTTGAATTCTCCTTTAAAATTAGGAATAGAAAAAGCAAGTCCCTTCGACCTTCAAATTACACAAGGGGTTGTTCATCTCGGGGATAACATGTTTTCATCAAACAGTGCAAACAGCTCGGAATTTGCGCTTAACGCCAACGGGTCTTTTTTATCCAAAGAATTTAAAAAACCAAAAACGGGTGCTAAACAATCCGTAGTTATAAGAATTGGAACTATAATCGGACTTGATACAAAAAAAGCAAAAATGCTGGGTCAAAATAAAATTGCAAAAGTATACTCAAGCCCTGCCGAAGTTTTTGTTAACGGAAGCAGAATAGGCATAATTGAAATTAACGGAGATAATATTGAATTTATCGTCCCGAACGGTATTTTAAAAGAAAATAACGAACTTGTTATTAAAACGGGCAGAAATTTGTTCCAGTTGGATTATGTTGACTATGATGATATCGAACTTGCCAACGTCAGAGTCGAAGTTAAAAATAAAGATTATTATGCGATAAAATAATTTAAGTTTTATTGTATAATCTTTTTATGATTAAACCTAAAGAAATTATAGAACAACAATCCGTTTTAAATTCTAAGTCAAATTCGGAAAATTACAGATTAAAGCTTGACGAAAACGAAAGCGTTTTTCAATTTCCCTACAGCGCCTACAGCGCTATGAAAAATATTTCCCTTCAGGAGCTTTCCTCGCCTAATTTCAAAGAAGATTACGAAGAAAAAATATCTTCAATTTACGGCATTTTTCCGAAAAATATTTTTTTTATAAACGATGTTTTTTATTCTCTGTATTTGATTATTTCCTGTTACTTAAATGCTGATGAAACATTGTTGTGCGCAAGCTCTTTTTTTGATTATCCCGTGTTTTACTCCCGTCTATTGGGTGCAAATGCAAAAAAAGCGGAATTTAAAGATAAAATTTTTAATCTGGAAGAATTGCAGGAAAACATTGACGACAGCACAAAGATTGTGTTTTTTTACAATCCCGACGAACAAACGGCTCGGCTTACGGAAAAAGGAATTTTGGAAGAACTTTTGCAGATTAATCCGGAGAAGCTTTTTGTAGTTGATTGCTCTTACATCACGTACAGCGAAAATGATTTTGAAGATTTTATCGAATTGATAAAAAAATATAAAAATATAATATTTATTAAGACATACAACTGCGACTATAATTTTAACGGATTTAATGCGGGAATTATAGTTTCTTGCGAAGAAATTATTACAAATTTAAAAAAAATAAATATAAATACACTGGATACGATTTTTTTGAAAGCTCTTTACGGAGCATTAAAAGATAAAAGCTATATTGAAATGGTTAAAAATGAAATAACATCCGTAAGAGATTTTCTTACAAATGCGATTAACTCAATCGGATATAAGGTCTTTCCCTCGCAAACCAATTTTATACTATGCGATTTTAGCTCTCATTGCGAATTTTACTATAATAAATTTAAAAATAACTCGATACTTGTAAAAAAATATCCTAAAAATTCTGATTTTGCAGACTGTTTAAGAATTACTCTGCCGAAAATGAGCGGTGGAAAATATATTATGGAAATGTTGAAAAAAAGACAGGTTTTAATTTTTGAAATAGAAGGAGTTATTTTTGACCTTGAAAACGAAGAGCTTTTTATACCCAGAGAATACATTAAAGAAATTTCAAAACATTATGATTTGGTAATTGTAACCTCGATGAATGAAAAAGAAGCCGGTTTTCTGCTTAGAAAATATTCAATTGATAAATATTTTTCCTTAATCCTCTTTGAAAAAAATCAGATAAATTACTCCGCACTTTTGGACTCTATTCCTCATGTTTGCGCTGTCGAGTTTTTTACGTCCCGTGTCGAGAGAATACTTGAAACGAAGAAGGAAAAACTTGAACCCGTTGCGTTTGAACTTAAAGGTGATGTTAATAAATTAAACAGTTTTAAACATTACGGCGCTCAAAATATTATTTCAAACACCGAAGAACTTGAAAATTATTTTGCTTATTATATGGATAATTAAGCCACAAATCCTATTTTACCGCAGTTTTTATTTTCATCCGAAGATATTTTGTTAATTGCCTGTAATATATTTTCAAATGTTAAATTTGAACCCGTTTTATCTATCGAAGCGCTTACATCATACAGAGTTTCAAGAGTTCTGAAAGAGTATTTTTTGTCTTCTAAAATTTGTGCAATTTTTACCACTTCGGGACTTGTTTCTTTTTTTAGACAGTTGTCAACCAAAGACAAAGGAGCATAATGCCGTGAGATTGCTTTTTGAAATTGACTTGTCGTAGGCATGTCTACTTTTATTCTTTGACTAAATCTGTCTAAAATCGGCTTAGAAATTTGCTTTAGCGAATTTTCGGCTTCTTTTTCAAAATTTACATCAATATTGCTTGAAGCAAAAGTTATAATGTTTTTTCTTGCCCCAAGCTTTTCGGATAAACACTTTTTAAGTGTATTTAAAACACTTGACCAATACTGCTGATTGGCTGAGCCGTTATCCTCAAGAGCAAGAGTGTCTATTTCATCAATTAAAGTGAAAACTTTGGTATTCGGATTTTGGTCGGCAAAAGCACAAATTTTATCAACTATATTGTTTAGCGTGTCTTCTGTTTGTCCGACAAATTTTCCCTGTACTGCGCTTAAATCAATGGAAGCAAATGCGGAATCGGGAATTTCTTTTGCAATCGCTTTTGCAAATGTTGTTTTTCCCGTTCCCGCAGGGCCGTATAAAAGAATGGAATTTTTTTGCATTCCTCCTTTTGCAAAGTACTGCTGCGGGTTTTGAATTTTATAGATTATATCTTGAGCTGTTTTTTGAAGATTTTCCCCTAACGCTAACTCTTTTAGACCTTTAGCATCGGTTAAATTCTGCCAAATTGTGTCTACGATTTTTTTCTCGAAATTATTTGCGGTGTATATATCTTTCATGCCTGATTTAAATAACATAGGCAAAGTTTTCAACATAAAAATACAAAAAATAAAACTGTATATTAAACTAAATATTGATTGCATATTTTTAATGCCGGTCATTAACCTTCTTTTTTTAATTGTTTTAGAAGGAAACATGCGTGTTTGATTATTGCTTGAAGGTCTGACGCTTTTAATGTAATCGTTCATGTTTAAGGGTTTATAAGTTGTATAATTTTGTGTATTTATTTGAGTCATAAAACACCTTTTTGCTTTTGCTTGTACTCATAAAAAACTAAAAATAAAAAATTTTTGCATAACTTGCTTGAAATTATAAAATTTTTATGAGAAGATGAATACACATTTACAGTATTCATGGCTGGGTAGCTCAGCTGGCTAGAGCGTACGGCTCATACCCGTGAGGTCGAGAG
>CANQAW010000092.1 GCA_947589525.1 Candidatus Gastranaerophilales bacterium | reverse complement strand
CAATCAACTTTAGCCTTATACTGGGGCGTTATGGCTGACCCAATTAGTAAGCAATTAAAGGATAAAGGCTATAATTTGCCCGACGATATATTAAAACATTTTGACCGCATAAAAGAAGCATTTAACTTATTATGCTATAACGGTTTAACAACCGATAGGCAACATAAAGCAATTAGAAAAAAATGTAATAATTATGTGACTAAGGAGGTTAAAAATTGGTTATGGTTAAAGGAGCAAGTATGTCTAAACTTGAGCAAATTGAAAAAATAATTGATAACATCTCAGCTAATATTATCAATTCTGATTGCTGTTATTCTTGCAGTAGAAGATTATTATGCAAAAGCTATTTCAATTTAATTCCTTTACTTGATATCTGCAAAGAACACAGAAAATTGCTTGAAGCTTTTTGGGAAATACAGGATATTTTAGAGGAATGAACAAATGAAAACAAATTTTGAGAAAATAAAAGAAATGAGCAGTGAGGATTTTGTAATGAAATTATACAACAATGGTTAGAAAGTGAGTGTGAGGAATGACAGAACCAATAATAATTAACGGTGTTGGTGTAAGCGAGTGTTGTTATTTTGAAAGAGAAAATGCTCCTTATTATTGCACTTTATACGAAAATGAATGTGATGCACAAAATTGCTATTTTCAGCGCCTCAAACGCAAAGAGCAAGAATGCGAGAAGTATAAAAAATATATTGAAAGTATAAAGGCACGAATTAACAGCTATAAAGAAATGTGTAACGATTTTTGCGATTGTAACAAAAAATGCTGCACTTCTTGCTTTATTGGCGGTGCTATTGAACTGGGTGAAGATATTGAAGTTGATATAGAAAGGATTGAAGAATGAATATAGTTATTTGTCCATGTATTTATAAAAAATGTAAAATAATTCCATTTGAAAATCTTGACGGTGTAATCACAGCAATAAACCAATCAAAAGCAGGAACAGAATTGCAAGTAAGATATTTTTTAAACGGGGAATACAAAAAGGAATGGTTTTTTGATTTTGATATTGAACTTGCAAATGAGGAGGCAAAATGAAAGCAAAGTTAGAAAGGTAAATCAATGTTAACATTCAACGTAAAAAAAGAGTGGTTTAATAAAATAAAATCGGGTGAGAAAACACACGAATATAGAGAAGTAAAAGATTATTGGACTACAAGGCTCATAAATAGTATTTATTATTACCATACAAAAAAAGATAAAAAACATTCAAGGGAGTGTTTTTTAAGAGCACTGTATCGTAATGTTAAATATGAAGCGTTAGAATTTATTACAATATGTTTTATGAATGGTATGAAATCAGAAAAAGAAGAACCAAGATTATATGCAGTATTAAAATCTGTTAGGATTGTAAACGGCAAAGACACCGATTTAAAAATCGACAAGCCTGTTTATGACATAGAGTTTAAGTTGATAAAGGAGTAAAAAAATGGTTCATAAACATATCGCTGAACCTATTAAAAATAAAAAGGATATTAAAGCAATAGAAGAATATTTGAAAGAACACAATAAAAGAGATTATGTACTTTGGGTATTAGGTTTAAATTCAGGGTTAAGAGTGTCGGATATTGTGGGCTTAAACGTTTCTGACGTTGCCGACAAAACTCATATTACCGTGGTCGAAAAAAAGACGCAAAAAAGAAAATCTTTTTATATTAATAACAAATTGAAGGGAGTTTTGGACAGTTACACTAAAGGCAGGAACCCCGATGAACCGTTGTTTATCGCAAAACACGGCAAACGACTGAATAGAGGCGAAGTTTATCGTTTTATCAATCGTGCATGTAAAGAACTTAAAATCATGGTGAACGTTGGCACTCATACTATGAGAAAAAGTTTTGGTTATCATCATTATCAAAAATACAAAGACGCGGTTATTTTGCAAAAAATTTTCAACCACTCGAGCCAAAGGATAACATTGATGTATATAGGCGTTACGCAAGATGAAATTGATGAAAGCTATAAAAATTTTGAATTGTAAAGGAGTAATTATGGAAAAACCGGTTTTATTTGTGTTATCAAATGAAAAAGAAGTTAACGGAATAAAACATATTTATAAAATTGGATATATCAAAGAAAGCCTTGCTTGTTCAATAATAGCGGATTTACTTACTTTTGGGGTTTTAATTTTTGGATTTTATATAAATCACTTTTATGTAGGTTCAAAATTATTAAATTTCATTCTTTCAACCTCTTTTTTGATTATGGTAAACAGCACTAAAAAAATGAAAATAACTGGCAAAGAAGAGTTTTTAAAAGGTTTTAATGAAGTAATGCAGGGTAATTAACAATGCTTGAAATATACGTAAACGATATTGAATTTAACCAGATTAAAAACAGTTTTATATGCGAATATTCTCATTATTATATAAGCCTGGAATTAAAAAATATATTATCGGATTGGAATAAATTTAAAGATGAATATTTTATTTGTTTTTCCACAAATAAAAATAAAAAAGTTTATTGCGAATTATTAGGGATAAATATAATAAGGCGCGATGACGAATTGAAATACACTTTAAGAATAAAGTCAAAATATATAGCTGATAGTTTTGAAGCTAAAGAAAAACTTGATAATGATTTAATTAAATCTTTTGAAAAACAATTTAAGGTTAAACATTTAGGAAGGACGGAAATTTAATGACCATAGACGAAAAAATCAAAGAACTTGAAGAAAAACTTGAAGAAATTAAAAAAGAAAATGAGAAATTAAAAACTGGTAGATATACTAAAGATAAACGGTGGAGGGCATTATTTAATGAAAAATATTACTATTTAAACGATTGCGGAGGAATAGAAATATTTCTTGAAAGTTCTACATTGGCGGATAAATACCGTTACGAAATAGGTAATTACTTTAAAACCAGAGAAGAAGCAGAAAAACATAGTCAAAACCGCTTAACTTACCAGCAACTAAAAGATATTGCTTTGAGGTTGAATAAAGGACAAGAGTTTGATTGGAAGAATGTAGAACAAGGAAAATATTATATTTTTTATGATTCTGTTGTAAAAAAATTCGAGAGCGGTGTATGTGGCACATATAGGAATCTTACTGAAATATATTGCCTTGACGAAAACTTTCTCAATGTAGCCCTCGAAGAAATCGGCGAAGAAAAATTAAAGCAGTTGTTAGAATGGGGGATATAAAGTGAAGAATATTTATCAAAAAATATATGATTTTTTCAGAATAAGAAATTGCGAGTATGTTTTTGGCGAAGTTTTCAATAAATTAATAACTGATTTAAGGAAAGATAAAGATATACCCGAAAGATATACAGGTGAAACAGATGAACATTACAGAAATCGAGTATTAGAACATATAAAGCAGAAAGAGGATTTAAGATGAGAAGATATTTTGTAAGTTATGTAATAAAATCTTTTGGCACTCCGTTTTTTGGCAATTGCATTTTTAAAACGGAAAATAAATTTAATATTAATGAAATTGAAAAAGAAATTGCGGAAACAAGTTTGAATTTGATAAAAAAGGAAAATGAATATTTAAAATTAAAAACAGAAGATTTAAACCCTGTTATATTATTTTTCAAAGAATTAAATGAGGACGAGGGCTAAAAAACAATGTACAAAGTATTTTTAAACAATAATGTTATAAAATCATATCCATATAAAATACAGGCTGTTATTTGGTGCTTTTTGAACGGTTATGTTTACAGCGGGGGTTATGATTTTGACAATAAAAGATATTATTTTTTAGATAATAGTATAAAAATAGAAAGGACTCAGAATTATGTTTAATAACAACAAAATTGATGATGAAAAAATTAAAAAGGTACTTGATAAAATCGGCGTTTTTTATAAAGTTATTCATGAAAAACATTTTGTGTATTTTCTGTTTAAAGATGCTGAAATACCTTATGAGCTATGGCTAAATGAATATGGATGTTGTTTTTTTGGAATAGTTAAGCGCCAATTTGATAAACCGAAAGAAAAATATTTAATTTTGAAAACATCTAATCTAAACGATATTAAACAAATGCTTAAATTATTGTTTAAAGATTGATTTTTTTAAAATAATAGTTTAAGATAATTTTGGATAAGTTGAACGGAGTAATTTAAGTGGATAAATTTAGTTTCATTAAAAAGGTGTTATCATTATATCCGTTTGTTACAGCCCAAGACAATGAAGGCTCTTATTATGACACTTATACGAGGATTTTAACCAATAAAATTGATTATAATAAGTTATGGGGGTTATTTAGTGAGAATTTTGGTAAATACCCCCCTTCTGGCAAGGAGTTAAAAGAGCTTGCGCTACAATGTTATTTACAAGAAAATATTGAAACTAATAAAAAAATGCTCCATGTAGAAATTTTTGATAAAACATTAAAACTTTCATCTTCTTGGGTATTTCCTTTTCATTGTACAGATGAAAAAGTACTTGAATACTTTAAAAAACGATTCAAAAGAGATGATTTTGAAATTATCTCAAGAGAGATTAAATAAAGGTTATACAATATGGCAAATGATTATATTTTTACATCTCAAGGCAAAAATGATGAGTGCTTAACGCCAAAATACGGAGTGGATTCTTTACTTGAATTTATGCCGAGGTTTAAAAATAAAATAATATGGTGTCCTTTTGATGATGAGAACAGCGAATTTGTAAAGGTTTTTAGTGAAAACGGATATAAAATAGTTAATTCTCATATTAAATACGGACAGGATTTTTATAATTTTGAACCCGAAAAATGGGACTTAATTATTTCAAACCCGCCCTTTACAAATAAAAAAGGAATATTTGAAAGAGCAATCAGTTTTAATAAGCCCTTTTGCTTATTAATGAGCTTAACTTGGTTAAATGACAGCACGCCTAAAAAACTTTTTAAAGATGAAAGCTTACAATTGCTTTTATTTGAAAAAAGAATGCAATTCAGGGGGCAAGAGAAAAATAAAATAAATTTTTCATCTGCGTATTTTTGTAGGTATTTTTTACCAAAGCAAATTGTAATAAGAGATTTTAAAATATAGATTTACATATGGGCTATAAAATGATATAATTATAATTATCAAGTTGCTAAAAGGATAAAAAGAAATGAGTAATTATAAAGATATCTTATTTAATGCCCTTCTTTTAGCAACTTTAAAAGGGCATTTTTTTTAAAAAATATATCACACTAAGAGGACAAAATTTAAAATGGAAAAAAAAGATAGTTTTGTTTTTTATCGTAGCTTTTTTGAAGCTATACAAGATATTGACGATAAAAGCAAATTACAATTATTTAATGCTATTTGTGAATTGGCATTAAATGAAAATGAAATTGAATTAAGCGGTATATCAAATACTCTATTCAAATTAATTAAACCGCAAATAGAAGCCAACAACAAAAGATATGTGGATGGCTCAAAAGGTGGCAGACCATCAAAAAAAACCAGTGGTTATTCAGAAGAAAAAACCAGTGGTTTTGAAAATAAAAAACCTAATGAAAATGTAAATGAAAATGTAAATGAAAATGTAAATGAAAATAAAAATGTAAATGTGGAAAAAATCAAAAAAGATTTTAAAAATTTTTCTTTTAATTCTGATTTACTTTTTGATGAGAATATAAACAAGGTATTTAGCTATTATAAGCAGTATTGTAATAACTTAGTACCCGTTGTATATGAGAATAGAAACAAAGACTATTTAGCGCTTATTAAAGAGTTTTTAGTTCAAGTTCAATTTAATTTTGAGTATGTTAAAAACCTGTTTATAAAAGCCAATAATCAAAAGGTATTTTATAAACAAAAACTAATGCTTATGAGTATTATCAAAAACCATGAAAAAATTTACGCAGGTTTAGGGGCGGTTGAATCCGAAAATGCAATGTGCATTAATACCCAAAAAGAACTTACATTACAAGAAAAGATGGAAAAATGGCAAAAAGAAGCGGAAAAGAGGGAAAATGAGCAAAATAGAATGGACAAATGAAACTTGGAATATAATAACAGGTTGCAATAAAATTTCTGAAGGTTGCCAAAATTGCTATGCCGAAAAAATGCATAAAAGACTTAGCGCTATGGGGCAAGAAAAATATCAAATACCTTTTGATGGTGCATATTATCATAAAAGCGAACTTTCAAGAACATTTGGTAAAAAACCTAAGATGATTTTTGTTAATTCTATGTCCGATACATTCCATAAAAAAGTTGATGATGAAGCAATAAATGAAATTTTACAGGCTTGCAATAAAAACAAAATACATACATTCCAGATTTTGACAAAAAGAGCTGAAAGAATTGTTAATTTTGAATATCCTGCAAATGTTTGGCTTGGTGTTACGATTGAAAAGGCAAAGTATAAAAATAGAATTGAGTATTTAAAACAAACCGATGCAAAAATAAAATTTTTGAGTTGTGAACCGTTGCTTGAGGATTTAGGCGAGCTGGATTTAAAAGGGATTGATTGGGTAATTGTAGGCGGTGAAAGCGGATATAATGCAAGACCTATGGCGCCTGATTGGGTTAGAAACATCCAAAGACAATGCAAAGAGCAAAAAGTTGCATTTTTCTTTAAACAATGGGGCGAATGGGCAAGTGCTAAACAATTAGACTATGAACTAATAAAACAACATTTTCAAATATCTGAAACCTTGGGTTGTATATTAAATGTACCAATTGATAAAAATTTGTTTTTATACAAAGTAGGCAAAAAATATGCAGGTTGTATGCTTGATGGTAAAGAGTATAAAGAATATCCTAAACTTAAAGAGGAAAATGAATAAATATTGTATTTAGATGTAAAATGATGTAAAATATAAATAGCCTTGATTGTTACAAAGTGTTTTGAGTTTATTAGCAAAGCATAGGAGTAAGAAAATTATAAAAAAGGTTAATTTAAGCACTGTTTATTGTTGCGGATATACGCAGGAAGCTAAAATTTATAATCTA
>CANQAW010000091.1 GCA_947589525.1 Candidatus Gastranaerophilales bacterium | reverse complement strand
CAAGCCTATGAAGAATTAGGCGACTACGACAGTGCAATTATATACTATAAAAAATACATTCAAATTCACCCCCACAATGCGGTATTACACTCAAATATCGCAAACCTGTATTTTATGAAGGGTGAAACGGATGAAGCCGTTCAGCATTATCAAACCGCAATTTCAATTAATCCCAAAGCTGATTGGACAAGCATTGTTGCTCAAACGCTCGGATTTATACAACAAAACGTTATTCAAAATACAAATTGCGCCATTGCAAACTATCAAATTGCAAATGTTCTTACTCCTAAAGAAATTGATGTTTACGTCTCTTTGGGAAGCGCATTTTATGATAATGAAGATTATGAAAACGCCTTAATTATATACAGACGTGCTCTTGAGCTTGAACCCAACAACTCCAAGATACACTGCAACCTTGCTTATCTGTACTGGGGCATGGGTGAAATTGACGAAGCAATAAAAGAATACAAATTATCCATTAAATATGACCCCAATTACGACATAGCATACAACAATCTGGGCGTTATATACCTTGATGATTTGGTTCAAATACAAAATGCAATTGACTGCTTTATGAAAGCGGCGGAATGTAATCCGAATTATGCGCTTGCTTATTACAATATTGCACGCTGTTATGAACTTAAAAATCAAAATGTCGAAGCGGCAAAATTCTATCAACAAGCGCTTGACGTCAATAATATAACTTCAGAAATGGACCCTAATGAAATTCAGGAAAGACTTAATAATCTTTTTAGCTAAAGGTCTAATTTAAAAGATATAACTTTATATTAGGATAGTATTTAATGAATACTCTGTTGTATATAATAAAACGAATTATAAATTCAATTCCGATTTTATTTATAGTATCCTTAATCAGTTTTTTTCTAATAAGGCTTTCGCCCGTTGATCCTCTTGCTCAAATGAAGCTTAATCCCTCAATAAGTCAGGAAACAATAGATAAGGAAACCAAACGGCTTGCACTGGATAAACCCGTATACATACAGTATTTTTTCTGGGCTAAAAATTTTATCAGAGGAAATATGGGTTACTGCACGGATAATACCAAAGTATCATCCAAACTTAAACCGAGAATTATAAATACTCTTCTTCTTTCAATTTCGGTAATTGTCGTAAGCTGGGCAATATCACTTGTTGCGGGAGTTTTGGGAGCTGTCTGCTATAACTCTTTGTACGACAAAATTCTCACTATTGCTACAAGCTGTGGAATGGCAATACCATCCTTCTTTTTTGCTATTTTACTGCTTTTATTTGCTCAAAAAACAGGCTGGTTTCCAATCGGAGGACTTACAAGCGTCAATTTTTCTTCAATGAGCCTTATATCAAAAATTGCGGACATATTATGGCATTTAGCCCTGCCGGTCTGTGTATTGACAACTATATCTCTTTCATCAATTACAAGGCAAATAAGAGCAAATATGCTGGATGTGCTGAACTCCGAATATGTTAAATTTGCACAAGCAAAAGGTCTTTCAAAAACAAGAGTAATTATGAAGCATGCACTGAGAAATGCCGTAAATCCGATTATTACCATGCTCGGATTTGAATTTGCAGGCTTGTTATCGGGTGCTGCGCTTACGGAATACGTGTTTCAATATCCGGGATTAGGAAAATTATTGCTTGAAGCTGTCATGATATCCGACATAAACTTAATTATGGCAGGATTGATGATAGGAACAATTATGCTTATAGTCGGTAATCTGCTTGCAGATATATTGTTAAAATTTACTGACCCGAGGATTGGTATATAATGAAAATAGGCGAAGTATACAAAAAAATTAAGAAAGATAAAGTTGCTTTTTGCGCTTTTATTGTTCTGTTTTTAATGTATTTTGCAATTACCTTTGCAGATTTTTTTGCCGTTTATCCAAATAATTTTTCCGACAGAAATCGTGCGTATATGCCTCCTTCCAATATTTACGTAATCGATAAAGATAACAAAATACAAAAGCCCTACACATACAATTATAATAAAGTTTTTGACAAAAAAAATTTAACAATCAGATACAATCAGGACAGAAATAAAAAATACAAAATAAAATTTTTTGCAAAGGGTTACGAGTATAAAATACTCGGTTTATTCAAATCTAATCTGCATCTTATAGTGCCTGAAGATAATTGCGCTTTGTTTCTGCTTGGTACGGACATAAACGGATGCGACATATATTCAAGATTATTTTTCGGCGGTCAGATATCGCTTACCATAGGATTTTTAGCACTTTTAATATCTTTTCCAATCGGTGCTTTGTATGGCGGAATATCGGGATATATGGGAGGTGTCACGGATAAAATTATGATGAGAATTGCCGAAGCAATTATGTCAATTCCCACTTTTTATTTATTAATTATTTTGGCTTCAATCCTTCCTTCCAATATGACAAGCAAACAAAGTTTTGCTCTTATTACGGCAATTCTTGCTTTTATAGGCTGGGCAGGATTTTCAAGAGTAATTCGGGGCATGGTTTTATCAATAAAAACGCACGACTATATTAAAGCGATAGAAACAATAGGCGCAAGCAGAAAACGCATAATTTTAAAACATATTCTCCCGCAAACATCAAGTTATGTCATCATAGCTCTTACTCTGTCAGTTCCATCCTACATACTTGCAGAATCGGGATTAAGTTTTTTGGGTTTGGGAATACAGCTTCCTGAAGCAAGCTGGGGCAATATGCTAAGAGAAGCACAGGAATTTGCAAACATAATATATCGGCCTTGGCTTTTAACCCCCGGATTTTTAATTTTTATTGCAGTTTTGTCTTTTAATGTATTAGGCGATAAAATAAGGGATATATTTGACCCAAAAGCACTCAAATAAAGGAAATTAAATGGAAGGATTAAATATAGATACCCATGTCATAGTACTGTTCAGAATAATTCTTGCAGTAATTTTATCATTTATACTTGGTGTTGAACGTGAGTTAACGGGAAAATTTGCAGGATTAAGAACACATATTCTGGTGTGTTTGGGAGCATGTGTTTTTACGATTTTATCTTTATACGGCTTCAAAATGCATGAAACTGTCGGAGTTATAGGTACAAATGACCCCGCCAGAATTGCCGCTCAAGTTATTACAGGTATAGGTTTCATCGGCGCAGGCACGGTTATGAGGCATGGCAGTAATGTTTTTGGTATAACCACGGCAGCTACTCTTTGGGTTTGCGCTTCAATCGGCATGGCATGCGGATGCGGTGAGTATCTGACTGCTTCATTAGCTTCAATAGTTACTTTATTTGTTTTAATTTTAATTGGCAGACTTGAAAAAAACTTTTTATCAAAAAGAAAAATGTTCTATACTCTCTATCAAGTGAGCCTCAGCGCTTCAATAGACGAGTGTGACAAAATCGAAGAAATATTTAACAACAGCTTTAAAAAAATTTTTAAAATAAACAAAAAACTCGTAAACTCCACGGAATTAAAATATTCGGCAGTAATTTCCACAAAAAAATCTCTTAAAAATATTCAGGAAATTTTTAAACTTATACAGACAATAGATTCAATTGAAATCAGAGAATATTATGATTAAAAAAAAATATATCAAATACATAGCTACATTTATTATCACTCTGATTTTAGTTTTTACAATTGCGGTCGGAATAGAGCTTGAGCTTTTATTCAGGTGCGAGAAAAAAGTTAATTTTGAAGAACTTAACTTGAAAAATTTATCAAAATTTTTTACAATAAGCCAGCTGGAAAAGTTAATTGAACAAAATCCCGACGACTCCGCTCCTTATATCAGAATAGCGGAAATATACAACCGTTTGGATGAGCCCGCAAAAGCAAATTCATACTATAAAAAAGCCATCGTTGTATCAAAAAGGTCTAATTTTTCACTATATTCTTATGCTATTTTTTGCGCTAATAACGGATTTATAAATTTAGCCACCACGCTTGCCGAAGAAATCAGAACAAATAATATGAAAACTTATGAATTCAGGGCAAAAATATATGAAGCAATAGCAGACAACATGGATGAAAATGCAATATATGACGGCGCCAACATGGCATATAAAATTGCGTACAAATACGCAAAAAACGTGGACAATAAAAAGCTGTACAACAGAATTAAGGAAAAATACGCAGTTTCCTATACGAAAACGGCGGATGAAAAAATTGAAGAAGGTTTAGTTGATGAGGCAATTATTGATTTAAAAAATTCTATTAAAGTAAAATCTAACCCCTTAGCAAAATACAAACTGGCTCTTGTATATAAAAATATTGATTTAAAAATGTCCGAATTATACATGAGCCAAACATTAAGAGATAATCCCTACATTGTAAATCCATATATTTATAACAGTATTTTAGACACACTGTATAATAAAGCAAATTATGAAAATGACAGCACTAAAATTGATTATTACTATACACAGAAAAAGAAATTCACTAAAAAAATGCTGAATGCTTATCTTTATAAAAAAGATATAACCATAAGCAAACCTAAATTTGTATCCGAAAAAAGCGGAATGTTTTCAAAAGAAAAAAAATATCTCGCTATCTTGCTTAAAAACAACACAAAACAGGTAATAGACAGCTTGTATATACAGGTTCACATAATCAGAAATTCTCACACCGACAAAATAGAAAAAAAGATTATAACAAAACTAAACCCTCTGATATACTACTCAAATCCGCAAGCATACAAAATTGAGCTGAGTGATGAAATTATTACCAATATAAACAATAAAGCCGATGACATGCATTTAAAATTCTTCTGTAAAAAAGCTAAAAATGCACCATGGACATTGGTTTCAATTCTAAAAGTAAATAACTAGTTGTATTTACAGTAGGTATTGTGTTATTTTATAGATATAAAAACAGTCTTGTGAAATAGGAGAAAAATGAGAGTACACGAACTTGCCAAAGAATTGAATATTACATCAAAAGAGTTAATTGAAAGTGCAAACGAAAAACTGGGACTAACTCTTAAATCTCACAGCTCAACAATCGGCGACGGATATATTGATAAAATAAAAAAACTATACACATCACAGCAAAACAAACAAACTTTAAAACCGAAAGCTTTTATTGTCAAAAAACAAAAACAGCCGGAACAAACACCAACCGAAAGCGAACCGAAGCAAGAAGTCTCTCTTCCAAAAACCGTCTCCAAGCTTGAAATAGTCAGAAGCGCTCCAAAAACTCAATTTAATAAAACTCCTAAAAAACAAAAAGAAGAAACACCTGAAGTACGGCAAAAACAGCCCGAAGCAGTAAAACAAGTTCAAAAAATACACAATTCAACAGACAGGCTTTCTACCCTGCCTTCAATGACTAGAAAAAATTTCTCAAAAACACAAGACAATAAAGCTGACAAAGAAAAAAACCAGCAAAATGAAAAGAAACAGGATAAGCCCCAAAAACAAATCTCATACACTCCAATAAAAAGACACATTATCTCTCAAGATATGTATCAAAATCAAGGGCGCTCAAACAAGAAAAAAAGAAAAGAACACGACAACTACAATAAAAAAGAAGAACAGGAAAGAATAAGCTTAGAAAAAACCGTTCAAAATAAACATAAAAAACACACTCAAGAACACGAAGCACAAGAAGTAGTTACATCCGTAGTCATAGACAGACCAATGACCGTGGGAGAATTAAGCGAAAAAATCAAAAAAACTCCTGCAGAAATTATTAAATTCCTTATGCTTGAAGGCATTATGGTTACCGTAAATACTCCAATAGACACCGAAACTTCCAAAAAAGTTGCTCTGAACTTTGAACTTGAGGTTTTAGATGAAGATATAGACGCATTTATAGCAGAGGAAGAAGAAAAAGAGGGCGTAAACAAGTATCTTAAAAACGCTAAAGAGGAAGATATAGTTAAAAGAGCACCAGTTGTTACGGTAATGGGGCATGTTGACCACGGTAAAACCACATTACTTGATTCTATACGTGCTTCCAAACACAAAATTGTTCAAACGGAAGTCGGAGGAATAACTCAAAGTATTGGTGCGTACACTGTTTGGCTTGATAAACGCAAAATTGTTTTTATAGATACACCCGGTCATGAAGCTTTTACGCAAATGAGATTAAGAGGCGCACAATCAACAGATATAGCCGTTTTGGTTGTTGCAGCCGATGACGGGGTTATGCCTCAAACAATCGAAAGTATATCCCATGCCAAATCTGCGGGCGTACCCATTATTGTCGCAGTAAATAAAATTGACAAGCCCGAAGCTAATCCCGATAAAGTTTTACAAGAGCTGACAGAACACGGGTTAGTACCTGAAAAATGGGGCGGTGATACGATTTGCGTTCCCGTATCCGCTCTGCAAAAAACAGGAATAGATGATTTACTTGAATATATACTTCTTGTTGCTGATATGCAGGAATTAAAAGAAGTTGAAAAATGCCCCGCAAGCGGTGTTATTATTGAAGCTAATCTCGACAAAGGCAAAGGCCCTGTTGCTACAATGCTCATTCAAAACGGTACGCTGAGAGTCGGAGACTCAATTATTGCAGGCACGGTAGGCGGTAAAGTCAGAGCTTTACTGGATGACTCGGGTAAAAGAGTCCGAATGGCAGGCCCTTCAACTCCTGTTGAAATATTGGGTTTAAACGAAGTACCGCAGGCAGGAGATATTTTTGAAGTTGTTGAAAACGAAAAAACAATGAAGGCAATTGTTCAGCAGCGTAAACAAAAAGAACGCTCGACACGTTTGGAAGCCCTTACAATTGCCCATGTACAAAAAGAAGCAATGGCGAACGACAGCGAGGTTACAAACTTAAATTTAATTATAAAAGCTAACACAAACGGATCTGCCGAAGCCGTTTCTCAAGCAATACAAAATGTTAAATCCCTTAAAGTAGTACCCAAAATTGTACATACGGGCGTCGGCGATATCTCGGAAGCAGATGTTATGCTTGCGGGAGCTTCAGGTGCAATTATTCTCGGCTTTAGCGTAAAAGAAGATTCAAATGCCCTTTTGAGCGCACAAAAAGCAGGAGTAAAAATCAAAAAATATGACATAATTTATCAGGTCTTGGAAGACATTGAAAAAACCATGCTGTCATTATTATCA
>CANQAW010000090.1 GCA_947589525.1 Candidatus Gastranaerophilales bacterium | reverse complement strand
GAAAAAACAAGATCCGAATTTTCAACATTAAAAGAATATGCAGAATATAAGGTTAATCCTGAGCTTTACAAAAAAAGACAGTTAAAAAGGATTGCAGGACTTTCGCCAACGCAAAAAGAGCATTATTTATATCGTGGAATAAGGTACAGTGACGTACCTGATGAGTATAAAAAAATATTAAATAGTGCAAAAGTCGGTGATGTTATAGTTCCGGACTGGGGAGTTGCTTGTACTACTCCAACTGCAAGTTGTGCGACAGCTTATTGTTCCGACTCTGTGGATTCGGGATTATTAAGAATAAAAGTTCCAAAAGGGGCGCACTTAGCAGGTGTAGAAGCAAATGGTTTTATAGAATTTCATATGCCGTCTTTGTCTGAATATAAATTATTAGATAAGCATAAAGTAGGCGATTTAACTATTTTTGATCTTGAGTATATTATACCTGATTTAAGTAATATTAATTAGTTTTAAAAGTTTTCAAAATCCGATGTAATCTTTTGATTATTGTAAAATTTCAAAAGTCCTCTTCCATGTTTCGCATTTTAACCGTACACTTGCAAAACAGGTGTTAAATAACACCAATACTTTAAAATTTCCGACTAAATATGTCAATCTCGCGATATATTATGTCAAAATTCCTGACACAGAACAATAATGTTGCTAAAAAAGAGCCTTTATAGGCTCTTTTTTAGTTTGGGCGTTGAGAGGCTCGAACTCCCGACATCTTCCTTGTAAGGGAAGCGCTCTACCAACTGAGCTAAACGCCCTTAAATTATTCATTTGTCAGCGCTTCCCTTGGGAAACGCAAGCTTTGTATTTTGTCGGCTATCGCCAACAGGCAACTGAGCTAAACGCCCTTAAATTATTCATTTGTCAGCGCTTCCCTTGGGAAACGCAAGCTTCGTATTTTGTCGGCTCTCGCCAACAGGCAACTGAGCTAAACGCCCTTAAATTATTCATTTGTCAGCGCTTCTTTTGGGAAGCACCCTGCTATATAATAATACAATAACAATATTTGCTGTCAAGAATTTTTTATATAGTATTAAACGGCTGTTTCATTTGCTCTTTCTTGTTTTTTAAATTGCATGTCGTATAAAGTTTTATATTTACCGTTTGCAATTTTTATCAATTCTTCATGTTTTCCTTCTTCGACAATTCTTCCGTCATCTATAACCAAAATTTTATCGGCATTAAAAATTGTAGACAATCTGTGTGCAATAACAAAAACGGTTTTATTTTTAGTTAAGTTATCTAGCGCTTTTTGGACAATTTTTTCACTTTTATTATCAAGAGCGCTTGTTGCTTCGTCCAATATAATTATCGGAGAATTTTTAATCATTGCTCTTGCAATGGCAACCCTTTGACGTTGTCCGCCCGATAAAAGAATGCCGTTTTCTCCGATGTTTGTATTTAATTTTTCGCTTAAAGTGTCCGTAAATTCATCCAAATGTGATGCTTTTACCGCTTCTTCAATTTCTTCTTCAACGGCATCTTGTTTTCCTATTAAGATATTTTCTTTAATTGTGCCCGTAAATAAAAAATTATCTTGAAAAACTTCCGCTATATTTTCTCTCAGAGAGTTTAATTTGTAATTTTTAATATTTACGTCGTCAAATAAAATTTCACCTTTTGAAACATCGTAAAATCTTGGAAGAAGATTAACTATGCTTGATTTTCCGCTTCCGGAGTTTCCGACAAGAGCAACCGTTTGTCCTTGATAAATTGAAAAATCCAGACCGTGTAAAATTTCGTTTGAATTTTCATAAGCAAAGCTTACGTTTTTAAAAGTTATTTTTTTGGGTGAATGTGTTAATTCAAGATTTCCTTTGTCTTCAATTCGAGAGGTGCAGTCAAATAATTCAAATACACGATTTATGGCAACAAATATGCTTTGAATGTTTGTTAAATCTTGCCCCAAGGTTTTAATAGGTTTATATAACAGCAACAGAGAAGTAATAAAGCTTGCAAAGCTTCCGGTAGTCAATCTTCCCATAACTATTAATTTGTTTCCTACAAGCATTACAAAAGCTATTCCTATACTTGCGATTATATACATAATCGGCGACAGCCAGCCTGTTCTTTTGGTGAAAGACATTTGAAGCGAAAAAGTTTTATGGATTAAATTCACAATTTTGTCAAAAATTGCATTTTCAAGATTATAACCTGCAATTACCTTATTTCCTTTGTATGTTTCGTTAAAAGAAGTTGTAATGTCTCCTCCAACAACTGTAGTTTGGTTTGAAACTTGTTTTATTTTTTTTCTTAAAAATGCCATTGGTAAAAATGCGCAAACCAAAACCACGACTCCAACAACCGCAAGCTCCCAAGAATTGTACAATAAAACAAAAATTAATCCGAGCGCACTTGTAAAAGAGGTAATCAGGGTCTTAATACTGTTTATTAATTGTTTGCTTGCTAAATCAGGATCTGTTAAAAATCTGGATATGACGAGCCCTGATGAATTTTCATCAAAAAATGTGCTGTCCAAGAAAATCAGTTTTTCAAACAAATCAATTTTAACTCTGTTTGCGATATTTAAACTAATCCAATCCGAAAGATAGGTGTTGAGATATCTTAAAACTCCTTGCGCACCCGCAAAAACGACAATGGAAGGGGGTATCCAAACGGATAAAATATCTCTTGTTAAAGTAATTGTACCGTATGTTAAGGTATTTCCGTTAACAACAACGTCAATATAGGGTTTAAGCGCAAATGCCGTAACTCCGTCAAGAAGTCCCAGAGGAATTGCCAGAAAAAAAGCAATTAAAATTCTGAATAAAACAGGCTTTATATACGGGAACATTCTTTTTAACAGGTAAGAATAATCAAATGCGCTCTTTGTTTTAATTTCGTCTAATTTCATTTTATAAACTTCCGATAACTTAATTTACTTTATTATTGCATAAAAATTCTTTTATACAAATTAGACATAGTTTTATAAATTTAATATAATTAAATAATGTAATTAAAAGGACAAAAAAATGAACTTTGGTAATTTTTTAGTTTTTAATTATATAATTTTGCTTGTTTTAATTATAACGGCATTTGTTTTAATAATTAAACACATCAGGCTGTGTATAAAATACGGCAGATTGTATAAATACATATACAACCATCTTAATTTGATAATTTCTGCAAGATACGGTAATTTCAACAATAAAATTGAAGACGGAATTGACCCTTTGACAATTCAAATTTCGAGAAATACCAATGCTCTATTAGAAAGCATAATAGACAGAGATAAAATGATACAGGAATACATTCAAAAAGAAAAAGAAAGCCAAAATATTAAGCAGGATTTTATTTCCTGTTTGGCTCATGACTTAAAAGTGCCGATAATTGCTCAGGATAATACTTATGATTTATTTTTGGAAGGAAATTTCGGAAACTTATCTCCGGTTCAAAAAGATGTTATAAAAAATCTTAAAAACTCTAACATGGATTTAAAAAACCTTGTTATTAATTTTCTTGAAGCTCAGAAGTTTGATAGCGAGGAATTGAACCTGAACTTGGAGAAGGTTAATCTTGTTGATTTTTTAAAAGAAGTTATTGTGCAAAATCAAAGCATTGCAACAGCCAAAGAAAAAGAAATTTTTTTCAATTTTAATTGTAATGAAATTTTTGGCACTATTGACAAATTATCCTTTAAGAGAGCTTTGAATAATCTTATTTATAATGCTTTAAATTATTCAAAAGATGCAAAAAATATTGATATAGATTTAGTTAAGAATGATGACGGCATACAACTGACGGTAAGGGATTACGGCAAAGGGATAGATGAGGAAGATATAAATAATATTTTTAAAAAATATTACACTTCTTCAAAAAAATTTTCCAATGCGAGCTTGGGTTTGGGATTGTATATAGTAAACAAGATTATATCCGCACACAAAGGTATGCTGTATGCGAAGAATAATCCGCAATGCGGAGCAAGCTTTACAATTACTTTGCCATTGTAAAGATATTTTCTAATTTTTTAAAAATATAGTAAAATATTTTATGATATTTGTTAGGCTAAAGGAGAACCAAATGACAAAACCATTAAGCAATAATGTGCTGTCTTTTTTACAAGAACATACGGACAGATATCAGGATAAAATTGCTCTCGGAATGAAAAATGATTACGGCTGGCTGGAATATACCTATGGCGGTCTTGCGGTTATGAGCAAAAGAATTGCTTCTTATTTGATAAATGATTTAAAAATGCAAAAGGAAGGAAAGGTTGCAATTGTGTCCGAATCTAAAGTAGAATTCGGAGCAGCTTTTTTTGCCTCTGTTATAGCAGGTACAACGTTTATTCCTTTAGATGTCAAATTAACAATTCACGAGTTGACTTCAATAATGTCAAATTGCGAACCCGAAGTTGTTTTTGTTTCCGATAAATACTTAAACACGGTTTTAGAATTACAAAAGGTTATAACATCAATTAAACATATAATTTTGCTTGATGATACAAAACAAAACCCGCAATATATCAATATTTATAACTTGCCGAGGGAACAAGTTGCAAAATTCCGCCACAGGAGTTTGGACTCCACGGCATTAATCATCTACACTTCGGGCACAACAGGAAAACCTAAAGGCGTACAAACAACCTTTAGAAACCTTCTTGCTCAGGTTATTGATATGAAAATTGAGCTTGATTATGTTTTTAAAGATAATCAAGATGTGAATATTTTATCGATTTTGCCCATGAATCATCTTTTTGAGTTTACGGTCGGTTTTGCGACATTTTTAAATATGGGTTATTCAATTTATTATACAAAATCTCTGAGACCTAAAGATGTTTTAAGCATTATGAAAGAAAGAAAAATAAAATTTATGATAACCGTTCCTTCTTTCTTTAAAATGTTAAAAACACAGCTTGAATCGGACATTGCAAAAGAATCCAAACTTAAACAATTAATATACGGCATTAAATATCACTATATTGCAAAATTTATACCGTTTAAGGGTTTGAAAAAATGGTTGTTTAAGGATATCCATTGTAAATTCGGAAATAATTTTTACGGGCTGTTATCCGGCGGTGCTCCGATGGATTTGGATATGGCAAAATATTTTAACAGAATCGGAATTACCGTTCATCAAGGTTACGGTTTGTCGGAAGCCAGCCCTGTTGTTACGATGAATTTAAGAAAAGGCTTGGATATAAAATCCGTCGGAATTATTTTAAACAGTTTTCAAGCAAAAACGGATAAAGAGACGGGCGAGCTTTTGGTTAAAGGTCCGGCCGTTATGAAGGGATATTATAAACAGGAAGATTTAACCCGTGAAGTAATTGATAAAGAAGGCTGGTTAAAAACAGGCGATATTGCAAGAATTGATAAAAAAGGACAAGTTTATATTACGGGAAGAATTAAAAATATGATTGTCTTATCGGGCGGAAAGAAAATTTTCCCCGAAGAAGTGGAAGCGGTTTTAAATGAAAGCGATTTGATAAAAGAAGCGTGCGTTTTTTCTTCCAAAAGACAATCCGGAGAAAAAAAAGGTACGGAAGAAGTTTCCGTTGCCGTTGTTGCCAAAGATGAAATGTATGAAAAATATGACAGAGAAACCGTTAAAAATTTGCTGATTGAAGAAGTTAAAAGAAAAACTTTAAAATTGACCCAATATAAGCGTCCGACAAATATTGTAGTATCGGAAACGGAACTGCCTAAAACCGCAACAAGGAAAATTAAAAGAAAAGAAGTAGCACAGTTAGTCAATGCAGGATGAACTACCAAATAAAACAACGGAAAAAGATGTTCAGTTAATTTCTGATTATCTCGGTTATCTTGAATATGAAAAAGGATTGTCGAAAAACACAATTCTTGCATATAGAAGTGATTTGGTGAATTTTTTTGATTTTTTGAATGATGTTGAAATTTTTAACATTACAAGAAAAGATTTTTCAAATTATACAAAGTTTTTATACAAAAACGGTTTTTCGCCGTTTTCCATAAATCGAAAAATCGCCTCTATAAAAGGTCTGTTTAAATTTTTGTGTCATAAAAAAATTATTAAGATAAATCCTGCCGTTTCGATAAATTCTCCAAAACTGCCTAAAAGACTTCCTAAAGTTCTTACCATATCCGAGATAGAAGCAATATTAAAAAATAACTTGCCCATAGATGAACTTGCAATTATTGAACTTTTGTATTCTTCGGGCGTTAGAGTCAGCGAACTTGTTGATTTGAAATTAAAAAATGTTGATTTGACAAGAAAAATAATAAAAGTTTTTGGTAAAGGTTCAAAAGAAAGAGTCGTGCCGATTAATCAAAAATGTGTTGATATTTTAAAGAAATATATAAGGCAGAAAGAATTAACAGTGCTTAAATACGGTCAAAGCGAGTATTTTTTTACGGATGATAAAGCGAAAAAAATCTCAAGACAATTTGTATATAAAATAATAAAAAAACAAGGACAATTAATAAATAAACAAATTTCCCCGCACACGATACGACATACATTCGCAACACATCTGCTTGAGCATGGCGCTGATTTAAGAGTGGTTCAGGAGCTGCTCGGTCATGCCAGCATTATTACTACACAGCTTTATACTCACATAAGCAAAAAGACCTTAAGAGATATTTATTTTAAGATTAACGGGTAGCCGGTGTTTTTAAACGAGTTTATGTCAAACAAGGCGATTTGCAAAATCGTACAATTGCGATGCCTGCAATCCTTTGTTGAGCGATAGTGAAACTTACGGATTGGAAACACTCTTGGGGTGCGTGGGACAAAGCCCCTCAGCAGCAAAGAAAAATAAACAGGAAAATATAGTTTGGAAGAAAATTTTGCAAGTTTGCTTCACTCCGGCTTCGCAGGCAATGGTAAGGTTTCTCAAACGTCAAAAGCTTCATCGCTTTCGCCGTTTTTGTCACACACCTTGGCGCTTTTGCTCCTGAGGAAATCAAAGATTTCCACGTCGCCTATCAACAGTTACGTTAAAGCCAAGCGATGAGCTTGGCTTAACTTCACTCTGGCTTGCGTATTTTGCTCCTGTGGAGTTTGCTGAACGCAAACTCTTACGTCGCTCGGGTAAGGTCTACGCTCTGTCCGCCAGACCTCTACGGTCTGCCGTCATGAGCTTCGCACACCTTGGCGCTTTTGCTCCTGAGGGTATCTCGGTTCTACTCGGCTTTGTCGCCTCGCAACCT
>CANQAW010000089.1 GCA_947589525.1 Candidatus Gastranaerophilales bacterium | reverse complement strand
CAAGAAGGAATTTCTTCGATTGTTCTGCCGTTTAAAGAAGGAGCAGAACCGTCATTTGTATAAGGAACGTCAATTAATTTAGCGATAGTTGCGAAAACTTCTGCTTTTGTGATTTCTTGGTCAGGTTTAAATGATTTATCAGGGTAGCCAATCATAACGTCAGCACCTGTTGCTGTTGTGATTTCTTCGCTTGCCCAATAAGCATTTGTAACATCGGTATAGTTTTTAACGATACCTAAGTTTTTCATATTTAAGCCTTGAGATAACATAAATGCAATTTCAGATCTTGAAACAGGCATTTTAATATTGAAATCTTTATCGCCCATTTTAACGCTCATAGCATTCAATAAATCTCTTGCGTATGCTTGAGCATAAACATTAGCTTTGTTTGTAAAGCCAAGTCTGTTTTTTTGTTTCAAAACTTTTCCGCCAATTCTGTAAACCGAATTAGCATCTTTAACTTCAGTCGCATCAGCATTTAGCAATGAAGGGTGAGCGTACATTTGTACCTTTTCCGCATCGTGTCCATGTGCAAAAACTGCATTAGAGCAAGCTAATGCCAAAGCCAATGAAATCGATAGGGCTTTTGTTGTTCTTTTCATAAATTACTCCTATTCTTAAACATAACCAAAAAAATACTATGGTTAGCATAATAATATAATAGGGGAAAATTATAGTCAAGCATAAATTTTAAAGCGAATTTATATCATTATAAATTATCAAAGAAGCATCTTGTATTAACAGTTTTGCATTATAATCATTTTTCGGACGCTTAACCAAAATTGTAACTATATATTTTTTACCGTTGCCGGTGTATATTATTCCGCTGTCGCCCAGCATTTTTCCGATATTTCCGGTTTTGTGCAAAACCATGGCATCAACGGGCAGTTTTTCTTTTAAAAGATGGGTGTTTTTGGTATTACCCAGGTATTCTTTTAAAACATTGTTATATTTAACGGGAACGTAGTTAGGATTATTAATATTATATAAAATAGTCGACATTTCCCGTGCCGTAGTTTTATTTCTTCCTTCGATATCGGGAAGCCAGCCTCCCATTGAAGTTGTCTTTAAACCGATATTTCTCATATCTCGGTTAAATCCGTCAATTCCTCCAATTTCGTATAATAACATATTAGTTGCGGAATTGTCGGAATTTGTAATCATTATATTTGCGAGATGATCAAGTGTATAATCAACGTTGCTTTGGGAATATTGAAGTTTTCCCGAACCTTCCGTTTTAAATTCATCCGTATATTTTCTTTTATCCTTTAAAGTTATGGGATTTTGGGTTGTTGAAGAAAAATCAATTAAACGCATCAATTCAAAAGCAATCGGGATTTTTATTATACTTGCGCTTGCATAAGGTACATCGGCGTTAATTTCAATGCCTTTACCGCTTGAATATTCCCATACAAAAACAGCAGGGGTTAAATTGGGATATTTCTTAAATAATTCCAAAAGCTTTGCCTTTGTTGAGCTGAATTCTCCCAAAACTCTGATATGAGCAAAATTTTTAACATTTTCCCGTCTCGGAACAATTAACGGAGTATCCAAAAGATAAGAATTTGCAAGATATTTATATGTAGGATAGACATAATTTTTAACATCAAATTTTATATTGCGGTTTAAAATACGATTGACATAAAGTGGTCTTAAAATATTATCAAACGTGTAAGGAAAAACATAACAGCTCCAAAGCCCTAAAAGCAGGCAAGCAAATAAGAAAGCAAAGAAATTAATCTTTCTTTTGGGTTTTATTTTTCTTCTGGTGAGTTTTTTATATCTTTGTTCGTTTTCCTGATAATAAGGCTGATTATAGATATAATAATCATTTAGTACTGTTTGTCTTTGAGCTTTCATTTTTTAAATTAAATTACACACTTCACTACATTTATTCATATTCAAGTTTAATTAATATTATAGAATAAAACATAATATAAATGTATGAATTAATTTTTAAATATTTAACTAAATGTTATAATTTAAAAGCACAAGGAGATAGAATTATGAATATTGCAGTATTCAGCGAGAGCGGAAAATCAAAGCTTTCACAGTTTATTGAATTAGATGACGAAATCGAATTAAGAGAATTTGATTTAAGCGAACTTGAAAATTATAAACAATATAATCCGAGTTTATTAATTTTAGATTTTGATATTAACAAAATTAGAGAATTTTGTGCAGTTCGAAAGCTTGAATGCTGTGTATTAATTCCTACTCCCGTTATCCCCGACAGCCTTACCGTAAGAGCTTTAAGCGTTGATTACATTACCACGCCAGCAAATAACACGGAATTAAACACAAGAATTAAAGCACTTTTAAAAACTTGCGAAATTAAAAAAGAACTGATTAAATCGGCAATATGTGATGAATTAACAGGTCTTTACAACAGAAAATATCTTCATCACAGGCTGGATGCCGAAATTTCACGTTCAAAAAGATACGGAACGCCTGTTTCCTGTCTGCTTGTAGACATCGATTATTTTAAAATCGTAAATGATATGTACGGTTATGACTGGGGCGATATTTTATTAAAGAAAATTGCTCAAATGCTCTCTGCTCTTGTCCGAAAAGAAGATGTTTTAACCAGATACGGAGACGAGGAGTTTGTTGTATTGCTTCCCGAAACAACCGAACAGCAGGCAATGGTTTTTGCTCAACGTTTCAGGTCTGATGTTGAAAAAATGGAATTTATCCCTGCTAACGAAGAAGAGCGCCACCCTATTACGGTTTCCGGAGGAATTTCTTCTTTTCCTTGCGCAGAAGACATAGAAGAAGATTCAAATACGCTAATCCGCTACGCCGAACATGCGCTGTATAATGCAAAACAATCAGGCAAAAACAGAATTGTTGAATTTTCCAAAATGAATTTGGGCGGATAAAATTGTTAATAAGATTTAGCCCTCTTTGAGCATTCAAAAACATATTAAAATGATAAAAAATCTTTATATGAGGATTTTTATTTTAATTTTAATATGTTTTTTAGTCCCTTGTACTCAAGGGTACAACCTTGACTTTTTTAAAAGATTTAACGATGAATACTTGGAAAATTATATCTTTGAAGCACTTAACAATAACCATGAGCTTAAAGAAGCAAATTACAAACTTGAACAATTCCAGCAGCAAGTTAAAATGCAGTTTGCTAATCAGCTTCCCCAAGCCTCAATCGGGGCAAATTATTTAGGTGCGCATTTTCCTTTTAATGATAATAACAATTTTTTTATAAAGCAAAATTCTTTTATAGTCCCCTTGCAGGCAAGTTATGAACCTGATTTTCTTTTGAAAAACTTTGATAAAACAAAATCCGCCCAAAAACTCTACAAAGCTCAAAGAGCAAACAGAGAAGGAGTTTATATAACGCTTTTATCTAATGTTGCAACAACTTATATGAATATAATTTTAACAGATTATTTAATTGAAAAAGAAAAAGAAATAATCGAAAATAAAACCTACAATTTAAAATATAATGACAGAAAATATTACTACGGCATAATTGACAGCATTGAATTTAACAATTTTCAAAAAGATTTATTTGCGGAAAAATTAATCTATGAAAATTTAATCAAAACTCAAAATTCAAACCTTTATAAATTTTCGACCCTGATAGGTCAAAGCGCCTCTTGTGCGGATGAAATTCAAAGAGGAAAACTCCAAGATTTTGAATATCAGCAAACTATCCCCGAGATAATAAATTCCGATTTAATTTATTTAAGACCGGATATGGTTGAAATTGAAAATAAATTAAAAAGCGCAAAAATTGATATAACAATAGCTAAAAAAGAATTTTTTCCGAAATTTAATCTGACGGGTCTGCTTGCTTTTGATACGGCGGGAGCGGGAAATTTTTTTGCATGGGGCTCAAGTTTTGCGCTTTTGGTTGCAGGTGCAACGCTAGATTTATTTAAAGGAGGAGAAAAAATTGCAAATTTAAAATATAAAAAAGCACGCTACAGCGAGCTTTTAGAACAATACTTTCAAAAAGATTTAAAAGCAATCGAAGAAATAAATAACGCACTAAATCAAATTAAGCAGGATAAAAAAAGCGAAAATATCTCTAAAAATCAGCTGAATATCGAAACAAAAAATTTTAACGCAACAAGAAAAAAATTAAAACAAGGCACTGCATCAAAAATTGATTACTTTGACGATAAAACAAGAATGAACGAAAAGGAGCAAATTCTTGCTTTTGCAAAAATTTCAAGACTTATTGATTATCTTAGTTTATATAAAGCTGTGGGCGGACAATTATGAGCAAAAATTTAAAGATTATTCTTTTTGTTTTCATAATATTTGCTGTTTTGGGCGTAATTTTATTTTATCTTTTAAAGAATAAAAATAAAGATATAATTAAAACCTACGGAAACATCGAAATAAGGCAGGTTGACTTATCATTTCAGGTTTCGGGCAGAATAAAAGAGGTTTTTGCCGAAGAGGGAGATTTTGTTCAAGAAGGTCAACTGCTGGCACTGTTGGATGACAAAGATTATATTGCAAATTATAAAAAAGCTCTCGCAGATAGTCTTATTTCAAAAGCGCAAAAAAGAGAAGATACTCTGAAATATCAAAGAAATCACCCTTTGTGCAAAGACGGAACCATCTCAAAAGAATACTGCGAAACTTTATTTAACAATAAATCTTCAAGCATTGCAAATTATGCTCAAAAAGAAGCCAATCTTAACTATCAAAAAAATCAGCTTGATTATACAAAGCTCTATGCTCCGCAAAAAGGGATAATCTCCGCTCGTGCGCAGGAAAAAGGTGCACAGGTGCAACAAGGGCAGATAATTTACGTTATGAATTTAACTGAGCCGATTTGGGTCAGAACTTATATCAAAGAAAACGAGCTTGGAAATATTAAATACGGTCAAAGCGCAAAAATTTTAACGGATACCATTGACCCCAAAACAAATAAGAAAAAGCGCTACGATGGTTATATAGGATATATTTCTCCCGTAAGCGAATTTAGCCCCAAGACCGTTCAAAGCGAAGATTTAAGAGCGGATTTAGTTTACAGAATAAGAGTTTATATAACGCAAACAGACGATTTTATCCGTCAGGGCATGCCCGTATCTGTTATTATTCCCCTAAAAGAAAATAAAGAAAAAAATGACACAATATCTAAACTCAATTGAAGTTCAAAATATGACAAAAAAATTTGACTCCAAAGTTGTTTTAAACGATATCAATTTAGAAATCAAAAAAGGCTCGATTATTTCTCTAATCGGTGCGGACGGCTCGGGAAAAACCACTCTTATCAGGACTCTTATCGGTTTATTGTGCAATTTTGAGGGAAAAATTTTAACTCTTAATTTAGACCCAAAAAAAGATAAAAATAAAATTGTCCAAAAAACGGGTTATATGCCTCAAAGATTTGGTTTATACGAAGATTTAACCGTTATTGAAAATTTAAATTTATATTGCGAGTTAAAAGAAGCGTCTAAAAATTTTGATACATTGCTTGATTTTACAACTCTAAAACCTTTTAAAGACAGGCTTGCAGGAAATCTTTCAGGCGGAATGAAGCAAAAACTCGGGCTTGCCTGCGCACTTTTAGGCAACCCCGAGCTTTTAATACTGGACGAACCCTCAAACGGAGTTGACCCTTTATCAAGAATAGAATTATTGGAGCTTGTTAAAAAAATGATTAATAAAGATACCAGTGTTATCTGGTCAAGTTCTTATTTAGATGAAGCCTATAACTTTGATTACAGCATTTTATTGGATAAGGGAAAAATTATTTTTAAAGGAGATACAAAAACTATAGGTAATGACTATGAAACTTTTGAAACAAAAGTAATTGAGCTTATGGGAGGATACAGGCAAAAAGAGTCGCTAATTGCTAAAAATTATCATATTATTGACCATAATCAAGAGTGTGTTGTTTTGGCGGACAAATTATCCAAAAAATTCGGAGATTTTGAAGCCGTTAAAAATAATTCCTTCTGTATTAAAAAAGGAGAAATATTCGGGCTTTTAGGCCCTAACGGAGCGGGAAAATCCACAACTTTTAAAATGATGTGCGCACTTATTAAACCCAGCTTCGGAAAAGGTTATATTTTAGGGATAGACGTTGAAAAGAAAAGCACACTCGCACGCAAAAACCTCGGGTATATGGCGCAGAAATTTTCATTATATTCTAAATTATCAACTTTGGATAATTTAGAATTTTTTGCTGGAGTTTACGGACTTTCAAGCGCAGATAAAAGAAAAAGAATTAAAGAAATTTTAGAAATTTTCGACCTTGAACAATATAAAAACACAATAACATCTCTTTTACCTTTAGGGTTTAAACAAAGATTATCTCTTGGTTGTGCGCTAATCCACCAGCCGAGCGTTTTGTTTTTGGATGAACCCACTTCGGGAGTTGATGTTATTCAAAGAAGGGAATTTTGGAATCATATAAAATCGTTATCCAAAATCGGAGTGAGCGTTCTTGTTACAACTCATTTTATGGATGAAGCAAGATTTTGCGATAATATTTCTCTTTTTTATAACGGAGAAATCATTGCTCTTGATAAGCCCGACGAATTAATCAAAAAAGCAAACGCAAAAAATATGCAGGAAGCTTTTATTAATCTGATTAAAAAAGCAAAAAACAGATAGGATATTTTATGAAAACTTATCTTGCTTTAATTAAAAAAGAATTTTATCAAATTTTAAGAGACCCCTCAAGTATCTTAATTGCTTTTATTCTGCCTTTAGTGATTTTAATTTTATACAGATATTCGGTTAACTTAGATACCGTAAAAATCACTTTAGGAATTAAAAACGGTGATATAAACCCAAAAATTAGCACTTTAATTAACTCTTTTGACCACAGCAAATATATAAAAACAAAATTTTTCACATCAAAAGATGAAATGTATAAAGATATTAAAAATTCAAAACTAAAAGGCGCAATAATTATCCCGAACGACTTTACAACAAAATTAATCAACCGCCAAAACCCAAGCGTTTTAGTTATAACAGACGGGTCTGAATCTAATCTTGCTAATTTTGTTCAAAATTACTCGATTTCCGTTTTAAATTCGTGGTTAAATACAAGCGAATTTGCGCTTTCAAATTCCAAACCTTTAATTAATGTTGAATCTAAATTCTGGTTTAACGAGGATATTAATTCGCATCACTTTATTCTGCCGGGGTCACTGGCTGTT
>CANQAW010000088.1 GCA_947589525.1 Candidatus Gastranaerophilales bacterium | reverse complement strand
TTCTTTTCTTACTTTATTGGCATTTCTTGCAATACCTATAGCGCCTTCGGCAGCCGCAAATGATTCATGACCCGCTAAGAAACAGAAACATTTTGTTTCTTCTCTTAACAGCATTGCACCCAAATTACCATGTCCCAAACCTACTTTTCTTGTATCACCGACAGAACCCGGAACCGCAAAAGCTTGCAATCCTATTCCGATTGCTTCGGCAGCTTCGGCTGCATTAGTTATGCCTTTCTTGATTGCTATAGCACAGCCTAAAGTGTAAGCCCAAGAAGCATTATCAAATGCAATAGGTTGAATTCCCTTAACGATTTCGTCCGCATTTATTCCTTTTGACAGACATAATTCATTAGCTTCATCCAAAGAAGAAAATCCGTATTCCTTTAAAACTTTGTTTAAAGTATCTTCACGTCTGTCTTGTCCTTCAAATTTTACCATATTATATTTCCTTATAATTCATTACTAATAACTTATTCTTTTCTCGGGTCAATTGTTTTAACGGCATCCGCAAATCTGCCGTATGTTCCTATATTTTTTTCATAGGCTTCTTTTGCATCAACGCCTTTTTTAATTGCATCCATTACTTTTCCAAGGTTGACAAACTTATAGCCTATAACTTCATCATTTTTATCAAGTCCGAGTTCTAAAATATAACCTTCGGTTAAAGACAGATATCTGACACCTTTTTGCTTAGTAGAATGAATTGTGCCGACCATTGAACATAATCCTTTTCCCAAATCCTCCAGTCCGGCACCGATTGGAAGTCCGTTTTCAGAAAATGCGGTTTGCGTTCTTCCGTATACAATTTGCAAAAATAATTCTCTCATTGCAACATTAATAGCATCGCACACTAAATCCGTATTAAGAGCTTCAAGAATAGTCTTACCGGGAAGAATTTCGCCTGCCATTGCAGCGGAATGTGTCATGCCTGAACAGCCTATTGTCTCAACCAAAGCTTCCTGAATAATACCGTCTTTAACGTTAAGCGTTAATTTACAAGTTCCTTGCTGAGGTGCGCAGCATCCGCATCCGTGGGTAAGTCCGGAAATATCTTTTATTTCTTTGCATTTTGTCCAAAAGCCTTCTTGCGGAATAGGTGCAGGAGAACCTTTTACGCCTCTTTTAACACAACACTTTTCTTCAATTTCTGAAGTTAATTGTATATGATTCATTTGACCTCCTTTTATACTGACAATAATACTTAATAAAATTTTAATATAAACATAATTTTTATACTATTGATATATTTTTTTAAACAAGTCGATAAAATTCTCCAAATAAAATAAACACAAAATTCCCGATATTAATAACGAAGGACCGAAAGGAAGCGTACAAAATGAAGTCAGGATTTCATCTTTCGCTTTAGCTTGAGTATTTTCTTTTGCTTTTAAACGGATATGTCTGAAAAGAATAACCAACGCAAACAGTAACAGCAAAGAAATTAAAGCGGATAAAATTAAATACAATCCGTAATTGCGGTTAATTAAATCGAAAAAGTTAATATAAATTACGCCGGCAAGGCCGAATATGATTGTTAAATAAGCCGAAAAAAGAAGTTTATTTTTCGTTCCGTACGCTTGGGATAACAAAAAAGGAATTGCAATAAAAAATTGAATTAAAAAAGATAATAAAATTACAATCGGCATAGCCCTGAAGCCTAAAAAAAGACCCAGTGCGAGCGCAATTAAGCTGTCGCCTTCGCCAAACATCCTGTAACCAATGATTTTTTTAGAGATAAACGATAATATTTCAAAAGTAAAATATCCTGCAATTCCGCCCGCAATAGACTGAAAAGGCGTTAGGGGAGAAAAGTAAAAAAAGGAATATATTAAACCCAAAACAGCCGATATATAAGCATGTGTATCAATTATTGCAGTTATTTTAATATCGGTAACAGCCATTATCAGGGATAAAGCAATAAAACTCCAAATAAACATAAGATTTAAATTTAAGCCGAAGTTTAAATAGCTTAAAACAAACAAAATTGCGCAAATCAATTCTACTAAAGGATATTGAATTGAAATTTTAGAATTACAATATGCACATTTACCCTTCAAAAAAATATACGAAATTAGCGGTATATTCATGTACCATTTTAAGTTTTTCTGACACTTGGGACATCTGGAAGGTTTAAAAACAATATCCTCATTGTCGATACCTCTTAAAATAACTACATTTAAAAAAGAGCCGACACAAAGACCGATAACAAAAATATATGTCGCAATTAAAGCCTGATACGGGTCAATAAAACTACTCATAAGAGTTTAAACCTTTTTTGGTGATTATATCAAAAAGTTTCGATATAGCTTTTTTTAATTTGCGTGATACCTGCATTTGGCTTATATCAAGTTTTTCCGAAATCTCACGCTGGTTAAGTCCTTCATAGTAGTTTAGAATTATAAGCTGTTGTTCTATAGGCTCAAGCAGTCTTATTGCATCATCCAAAATTATCCTGTTTTCATAACTGTTAAAAGCTTGTTTTTGAGATTCGTCTTCTATCTTTTCAACCAAAGAAACAGAATTTTCATCCCCGCCTAATATTTGATCTATTGAAATTGTGGTTGTTCTTCTTTCAAGATTATTACATTCTTCAATTTTTTCCTGAGGCATCTGAAGTGCAATTGCTAAGTCTTTATCCGTAGGCGTTCTGCCAAGCTTTTCCGTTAGCTCTAATGTCAATTTATGCACTCTGAAAGATAGCTCTTTAATTTCGCGGGGAGCTCTTATAATAGTAGTTTTATCACGCAGATAGTGTCTTATCTCGCCCGTAATTAAATACGTTGCGTAAGATTTAAAGTTTCGTGAAATTTCGGGATTATATAAATCGACAGCCTTAATAAGCCCCAAAGAAGCAACTTGAGTAATATCCTCAACAGGGTCGGTAGAACGTCTGGCAAGAGAGCGTGCCACTTTTTTAACCAAAGGCATACAAGCAAGAACCACCAGCTCCTTTAGTCGTTTTTTAGTCTTTTCATCTGTAGTAGCTTTGTACTCATCCAGCCAAGCATTTATCTCTTCAATTGATAAAGAGGTGTCATCTTTGCTTTTATTCATATTCATTAATTAGTTTTCTTTACTCCAAGAATACATTTTTCTCAATTTTTCGCCTACGGCTTCAAGCGGATGTTGAGATTTAAGCTGTCTTGTCGTTTTGAAATGTATTTGGTTTGTATTACACTCATTAATCCAGTTTCTTGCAAAAGTTCCGTCTTGAATTTCAGACAAAACTTTTTTCATTTCATTTTTGGTATCCTGAGTAATAATTCTCTTACCTGTTTCATAATCTCCATATTCCGCCGTATTTGAAATTGAATTTCTCATTGCTTTAAAACCGCCTTGGTATATCAAGTCGACAATCAGCTTCATTTCATGAATACATTCAAAATATGCGTTTTCGGGAGCATAGCCCGCTTCCACGAGTGTTTCAAAACCTGCTTGCATAAGAGCGCAAACTCCGCCGCACAAAACTGCTTGTTCGCCGAATAAATCGGTTTCAGTCTCAACTTTAAACGTTGTTTCAATAACTCCCGCACGAGCTCCGCCAATACCCATTGCATAAGCAAGACCGTTAGCCAAAGCATTACCCGAATAATCCTGCTGAACCGCAATTAAACAAGGAACGCCTTTGCCCTCTACGTATTCGCTTCTTACCGTATGACCAGGACCTTTAGGAGCAATCATTATAACATCAACATCTTTTGGAGGCACGATTAAATTAAAGTGTATATTAAATCCATGCGCAAATGCCAAAGTTTTTCCCGCAGTTAAGTACGGTTTAATTTCATTTTCGTATACTTTAGCCTGCAATTCATCCGGAAGCAATATCATAATAATATCCGCTTTTTTGGAAGCATCAGCAACGCTTAAAACTTCCAGACCCGCATCTTTTGCTTTTTGAGCCGACTTAGAGCCTTCATACAAACCGACTACAACATTAACTCCGGATTCTTTCAAATTCAGTGCGTGTGCATGACCTTGAGAACCGTATCCCATAACTGCAACGGTTTTATTATTTAGTCTGTTAATGTCACAATCGCCTGCATAATATATTTTAACCATATATCCTCCAAAATAAAATTCTATATAATAATAGTTTATTCTCAAGTTTTAAAAGGTTAAATTTTTTTACTTGTAAAAGAAAATAATTAAAAAATTGCATATACAAAATAAAATTATATATTTATTTTCAAATTTTGGGAATAATAATAACAGATAGGTGTAAATCAATATTTTGTAAATTTTTGTAACAAAATAGCGATTTTATAAATTATAAATATAAAGTAGGCGCAACATATTGCCGTAAAAGAAAATAAAGGTCGAATTACAAAATACGCAAACAGACAAGGTCAATAGCAAATGGGCTGGGTAGCACTATCATTAAGAAAACAAACTTTAAAGGCAGGGATTGCAGAAGAACAACTTAGACTTTTGCAATTGTCTCGTGAAGTCAGAAGCGTACAAAGAGAACTTTCGACTGAAAAGTCCATATATCAAATTGATAAAGATGAAGAACTAAGGGACGCCAGAGAAGAATTTAACAAAGTTAAAGAAGCAAGGGTAAGCACGGATGACCCCGGATATGGCGACTGGAGAAACGAATATGATATTGCTCAACAAGAATATCAAGAACAAAAATTAGATATAAACGAATATTATGACGATATATTTACCGAGTTGGAAGAAGAAGCGCAAGATAAACAAACAGCGCTTGAAGATGAACAAGCAAGCGTTGAAGCACAAATGCAAGCAATGCAGGCAGAACTTGAATCAGTTTCCGAACAAATTTCAACAGATATTAAAAACTCGGCAATTAAATTTCAATAATTAAATAGTATATACATAAAATAAAAAAATCCCTCAAAAAGGGATTTTTTTATTAGCATAAAAATAGCATAAATAGAGGATTTTGATTAAATATGAAGATTTGTAACAAAAAATAATTTTATTGAAATTAAATAAAAAGTATATACTTTATATATATGTAAGAAATAATTAAGGTCGAAACTTACAAGGTAAAAATTAAAGCGAGGTAAAACAAAATGGGCTGGGTTGCATTATCATTAAGAAAACAAACTTTAAAGGCAGGGATTGCAGAAGAACAACTTAGACTTTTGCAAATATCTCGCGAAATAAGAAGCATACAAAGAGAACTTTCGGCAGAAAAATCCATATATCAAATTGATAAAGATGAAGAACTAAGAGACGCCAGGGAAGAATTTAACGAAGTTAAACAAGCAAGAGTTAGCACGGATGACCCCGGATATAGCGATTGGAGAATGGACTATGATATTGCTCAACAAGAATATCAAGAACAAAAACTGGATATAAATGAATATTATGACGATATATTTAACGAATTGGAAGAAGAAGCACAAGACAGACAAACAGATTTAGAAGACGAACAAGCAAGCGTTGAAGCACAAATGCAAGCAATGCAGGCAGAACTTGAATCGGTTTCCGAACAAATTTCAACAGATATTAAAAGCTCGGCAATTAAATTTCAATAATCTATAATCAGCCGATAAACTCAAAGAATTTTTTCAAAAGTTTATCGGCTTCTTTATGCAGATAATCCAAATCGGAATTATTATGTACAATATAATTCCAATTATTATAATCATCTAAATTGGTTTCGGTGTTATCCTCGCAATTAACAATAACACCTCTCTCTGAGCGGTTTTTTAAACTTGATTCAATACGAACCAAAAAAGCATTTTCAATTTTAAAAAAATTTATTTCATCGATAACCCGAACATCCGGAACGATTATCTTATTTAATGACGAAAGTTTGGATAACCAGTAATTTTTGTCAATATTTCTTCCCCAATTTCCCAATTCAATAAGGTCGTTTCTGTGCAAATGCTTATTTTTTTCTATCTCTTCAAATGTTAAATTATTTCTTTTCCCGTATTCAATTTTAATACTGTCGCCTATTGCGACTCTTTTAAAATCGGGCAATTTTTCAAGCAGAATTTTAGCCAAAGTATCTTTTCCGCTGTATTGTTTTCCTGATATTACTATAATTTCTTTCATAAGAATATTATAATATAAAATTATTTATTCATTAATTCTTTTAATTTATAAGCACAGGTGAGAATAGGGTCAATAGAGCTTGAATATGGCGGTGCATAGGGTAAATCAAGATGCAGGAGCTGTTCCACGGTTGCTCTTGTTTTTAATATAGAAGTAATAGTGTTGATTCTTTGCGCTAAGCTGCCCGTTACTCCGACGCCTTGTGCACCTAAGAGTTCACCGCTTCGTTTATCTGCTATTAATTTAATCGTTACTTCGTTCGCATCTGGCATATAACCGGCTTTATCTTTTTTTGTAACGTTTGCAAAAATAGGTTCTATATTTACTCTTGAGGATAAAGACAATGCTTTTTTGTAAGACATACCGGTTTTGGAAAAAGTATAATCAAAAAATCTTGTTATAACAGAACCTAAAATACCGTCAAATACTTCAAAATTTCCGTCTCCGACCGCATTAATAGCGGCAACTCTGCCTTCTTTGTTGGCAATTGTTCCAAGTCCGATATAAACGGGTTCTTTTGTAATTAAAGAATATTTTTCCGCACAATCACCGCAAGCAAAAATGTTTTCCTTGTTGGTTCGCATTCTGTTATCAACTTGTATTGCGCCTGTTGGTCCGATGGTTATTCCCGCATTTTTTGCTATTTCGATATTTGCGCTTGCACCTGTAGACAAAACGCAAAAATCAGCTTCAATTGTTTCACCATTCTTAGTTAGAACACTTTGAAAATTATTTTGTTCATCAACTTTGAATTTAACAACCTCATCAGAAGTTAATATTTTGAGTTTTGACGGAAACTTAGAAACCATAATATCAAATATTTTTTTTGAAAAATCATCATCGAAGTCATTAGCAATATATTTGTTTTTTTCAACTACGACAACTTCAAGCCCGTTTGCAATAAAGCTTTCTGCCAATTCAATCGCAATATAGCCTCCGCCGACTATTAAAACTTTGTTTGACTTAAGCATCTTATTTCTGATATCCAAACCCGATTGCATTGTATGCAAAGTAAAAATATTATTTGCGGAAACATTCTCTATTTTAGGTATATTTACATGGGCTCCGAGAGCTAAAATTAATTCGTCGTAAAATATATGATTATTATTTATTAAAACACATTT
>CANQAW010000087.1 GCA_947589525.1 Candidatus Gastranaerophilales bacterium | reverse complement strand
ATATAGATTTTAAATCAAAAGACTCTTATAAAAAAATTATTGATGAAATTATTTTAAAATATAAACAAATTTAACCTTTGAATAAAGATAAAATATAAGGATAAATTTTTATAAAAATTTCATAAAATATCATCAAAAGAGCAATCGAGAGCATTTGAAATTTATAATATTTCGGAGAAAATAAAAACAAAACTCCGCCTAACACCAGAAGCAAAAATTCTATTTCAAAATATATGTAATTTTCTACGTTTATTTTGTAAAAACAATTTTTTACAATTAAAGGCAAAAAAGTTGTACAGAAAACCGCACAAATCAAAACCAATAAACCAAATATAAAATATTTTGTCTGTCTTTTCATCTACTTATTATTATCTTGGAATTTATCAATATTATCAAGAGATTTTTCAATAATTTTCAAAAATGAATTTTTATCCTGTGCGGGAAACTTAACTTTACACAAAACATCATACTTTAAAAGCCGTTTAAATAACTTTTGCTTATCCGAAGAATAATTTGCAATCAATATCCTGCTTTTTCCGGACTCCAATAAAACTTCTTCCTCTTTTAAAAGATAGACATCCGCAAGTCTGCCCGATAATTCAAAAATGGTTTCACGAGACTTATCAAACTTAAAAGCATTTTTTTCAACCTTCATTTTTACAATTTCATCCGCACCAAATTCCATTCTTTCTTCGCTGTTTATATCTTCAAAAACAAAAATAGTCTTATTATTCGCGCCCCAGCAATACTTTATCGGTTTTAAGATAAATTCTCTCGTATCCTTAAGAGTAATCTGCACATTTTCATTTTTGTCTATATATTTTTGAAAACATTCAATTTTATCGGTTTGATTATCTTCGGATAAAATTCTTTTAAACAGATTGTATCTTTCAAGAAATGTTTCATAGTTTTCTTTGGAAGATAAATAAAAAATTTTTTTACAAAAAGAAAACACTGCTTTTGCGGCATTTTTAGGAAGCATGTTGTTTGAAAGCGTCATCATATATGCCAGTATGCTGATATTTCTTGATGCAAGATTGAGCACATTAATATATGCTTCTATTTTATATTTTTGTTTGTTTTTTTCTATCCTAAAACCCGCTTTTTTTAGCATTTGAAGATTTTTAAAAAACGTTGCGGGTTTTATATCCAAAATTTCGGTAATTTCTTTTAAAGAATAAAACTTCTTTAAAAGCATATTCGCCATTAATAAAAAGGATTTATTTGCGGGTTCGTCCTTAAGCATAAATACCTCTTATTAATTTAAGCTTTTCTTTTACGAGCTCTTTAATTCTGCCTTCGGAAATGTAATACAAATCGGGACAGTAATTTAATAATTTTTGAACAAGATGAAACTCGTTAATAACCGGAGTTTGAATAGTAACGGTTTTTTCATCTTTTTTAATCACGGTTTCAATTTTTTCCAAAACGGTATTTTCGTATGCGGATTTTGAAATTTTATATTCAATAACCTCGGTTTTAAAATCGAAAGGTACGTAGCGTTTTAAAACCTTTTGAATTGTAAAAATTCTCTCAACGGGCAATTTTGAAAAATCATAACCGTTTTCCAGCATACCGTATAAATATAATCTTTTGGATAAATTGTCCAGAACAATCTTGTCCAAATGAAACCACAAAAGTTTATTTCCGCCTTTGGGAAGCAGATAATCCAAAATTACAATATCTTTTGTTTTGCAGTGGTATTCAAGCGCCCGTATCAGCCCCCAGTTAACTTTTGAAAAATAGTCAAAATCACTGAACTCTCTTCTTGTATCCTCATCTTTAACGTAAATTGAAAGTTTATAAAATACTTCTACAAAATACTTAATTATATCGTATCTTCCCTGCGAAAAAATTAACTGTTTAACTTTTGAAAAAATTTTTAAATTTTCATCCGATACATCAAGTTCAGGCTTGTTTTCCCGAAAACAATATTTACGAATTTTTTTTTCGCTGAATTCTTCAATATTAAAATTGCAGGAAATAATCTTCTTTATATAATTTGTAATGTTGGCTTTGTTGACACTAATAGCGAATTTTGAAAATTCATCAATCAACTCCTCTTTTGAATATTTTCCTCTTGCAAGAAAATTCAAAAGTAATACCATTTTAAAAGCGCTTGTTTGTTTCAAATTTTCCATACTTGAAATTTATTATAAAACAAACAAAGATATTCATACAAATGTAGTAATTTCTTTATAATATCTTATACTATTTGAAAAATTCGTTATAATAAAACATAACTAACGGTTTCAGAAGGATTTTACAATGATAAGCGATGAAGAATATTCAAATTTATTGGCACAATATGATTTTTCGCATAAAGAGAACTCTATAGTTAAAGGAAAAATACTAAACTACGAAAAAGATTGTATTACAGTCGACATAAAAGGAAAAACCAACGCTGTCTGTCCGTTTAAAGAAATTCTGTACTCTGACGAAAAAGAACTTAAAGAGCTTTTTAAAATCGGCGAAGAATACGATTTTATTATAATGTACAAAGATTTACACGAGGATGCTTATTATCTTTCTCATAAAAAAATTGCCATAATTGAAAATTCAAAAGCTTTAATTGAAAAATATAAAAATAACGAAACGGTAAAAGGAAAAATAACAAACATAACAAAAGGCGGAATTCTTGTTAATGTTATGGGAATTAAAGGTTTTGTTCCTCAAAGTCAAATAAGACTGGCTCAATACAGTATCAATGATGAAATTGAACTTAAAATTTTATCCTTTGATGATGACAAAACAAACTTTATTTTTTCAAATAAAAAAGTCTATTTGGACTCATTGGAAGAAGTTAAAAAAGAAATTTTTGATAAAATTGAACTCAACATGGTTGTAAAAGGAAAAGTATCACGTCTTGTTGATTTCGGAGCTTTCATTGACATAGGCGGGACTGAAGGATTATTGCCCTTATCTCAAATATCTTATAAATGGATTGATAAACCCGAAGATGTATTGGAAGCGGGACAGGAAATAAATGTTGAAATTATAGGGATAGATAAAGAAAAACAAAGAATTTCACTAAGCTTAAAAAGTCTGGAAGAAAACCCTTGGATTAAAGCGCAAGAATTTATCAAAGATAAAGCAACCGTCTCGGGAAGAGTAACAACCATAAAGCCTTTTGGCGTTTTTATAGAAATCTATCCGGATGTTGAAGGTTTAATCAACAGCAAAGATATACAAAAATATTACGAAAAAAATCAAAAAGAATTAAAAACAAACGACAAAGTCGAAGTTGAAATTAAAAAATTCGACATTGAAAACCAAAAAATCATTCTTGAGATAGTTTAATTGTCACTCTTAAAATATTTTACAAAAGAGGGAGGAATAATAACTATTCTTGAATATATTTCTTCTTTCTTGTCACAAGTGCTGAGAGTTATCATTGACATTTTTTCGTTAACTTCAATTGCCGTTTTTTCTTTACAGGATTTATCGAAAGAATACATCTTTTCGTTTTTGTTAAAAGGATTTACGCTTTTATCATTAAGCTCGTCGGCTATTTTTTTTGCTATGTCCGAAACTTTTTGAGTTTTATCGTTATTATATTCCGCCAGAGTTTTTTCAAGAAAAATATTATTTAATCTTTTAACCTCAAGCGCAATTTTATCCTCTTTCCAATTCTTATAAACGGGAGAAAAATAAATTCCGCAAAGCACAAAACATAATATCAATACAGATATAACCACAGATAATAATATTTTTTTATTCATTTTATCTCCTGTCTATTTTTCTATAATCAAAAAAGATTTAACTTTTCTTTGATATCTGCCCATAGAGCTTATTGAAATATTTTTATAATTTAAAGCCGTAGAAAGCCCGCCATCCAGCGCAAGTGCTTTTTTTGCCTTCAATTTGTCTTTAATATAATCTCTTGCTTCATTTGCGTCAACCTGATAATCTTTAGTAAAAAGTATAATATATAAATACTTACCTTTAAGCGCCACTATGGTTCTTTCTCTCCTTTTCAGAATATCAACCGCCTGAAATGTAACAATATCGTCCTCTTTTTGGACAAAGCCTTCGCCTGTCAAATCCATATCGGGCAATAATATCGGGCCTGCCTGAAGAGCATGCTTTATGTGATATCCTTTTTTAACGGGGGTGGTGTGGCGTGTTATATCAAATTTTATTTTTCCTCTTTTATTTTCTAAAATTCTTAATTCGCCTCTTGATAAAACCTTATCAAGTCTGTTTTGTTTTTTTAAACTTTCAATAAGCTCGCTGTGTTCATTTGTATCTCCGACTAAGACACCATCTATTGTTACAAAAGAAACGGATTTTGAATTTTTCACATCAAAAAACCCGCCGTTTACAACAAGGTCAAAACAGTTATCGTTATAGACTTTTTTGGGTGTTTCAACATTTTGAACGATATAGGGCTTGATTTTATGCGCATATTTTTTTGCATTTATTTTAAAAATATAAACCCCTATATCATCATTTATCATTTCTATTTTATCTTTTGCCAAAACAGGCATTGCACAAAAAATAAAAACAATTGTAAGAGATAAAATTTTTTTTATCATATATCCTTCGCTTTCCTAATAATGAATATTAAAATTATGAATGATAAAATCGGGAAAAATGCCGCTATAAAAGGCGGAAGAACGGCTTTTTGCGCCAAGAGGTCAAAGAAAGGCAGGGTTATATAATAAGCGAATATTATCCCGACAGCTATCGTATAACCGATAAGTCTTTGCGAACGCACAGGCGCAAAACCCAATAAACATCCTAAAATTGCAAATAAAACACAAGTTATGGGATGAAGATATCTTTGGTATAATTTTGCTTTAAAATATCTGTATTCGTCTGAAAAATTAGCTTTTTTCAGAAGTTTTGAATAAGCAAAAATTTGTTTATTTGTAAAAACTCTTTCTTTTCTTGTAGTATTTAGCATCAAATCAAACACGTCCTGAGCCTGATTTTGCTCTTGTAAAATCGGATAGAAATCCTTTTTTTCAATGTTTGTATATATGCCGTTGTCATCTATTGTATAAATTAAAGCATTTTCCAACAGCCAAGCGTTTTTTTCAAGTGTCGCACTAGGAGAAAAAACAATGCTTTCGAATGTTATCGCATCATCATATTTCTTTTTTGAAAAATTTAGAACGGTAATATCAAATATTTTATCAGGCGAAAAATTTGAAACAATTATGTTTTGTTTCGGGGTTTTATCGGGATTTTCAACAATATAGACAAAATGGCTTCCTCCGCCTTTTGATTCTCCCAGTTTTTGAGAAGCAAAAGGAACAAGCTTATCATTTACCACATAACAAAATATTGTTAAAAAGAAAGAAAAACAAACGACCGAAAGCATTATACGATTAAAAGATATCCCTATCCCTCTTAAAATCGACAACTCCGAATTTTTGGATAATCTGTCAAAAGTGAATAATGAACCTAATAAAATCCCGACGGGAATTGCCTTTGCAAGCACTTTCGGTATTTCAAGAATTAAAAGTTTTATCCCCATTGAAGCGGTTATTCTGTCCGTTAGAATTTTTTTAACAATCTTAAAAAGAGTTTCGGGCGCTATCCAAACAATAATAAATAAAATCAAGCAAACTACGGTTGCGCCGACTGCTTGCGATAAAATAAATCTGTCAAGCAAAGGTAACTTAAAATTTTTAATTTTTTGAACAAACTCCATTACAGTACGAAATCTTTTCCTAAATAAAATTCTTTTGCAACAGGATCATGCGCCACATCTTTACTTTTACCGGAAATTTTAATTTTGCCGTCAAAAATAACATTTGCTCTGTCCGTTATGGACAGCGTTGCTTTGGGGTTATGGTCGGTTATTAAAATTCCTATATTTTTTTCTTTTGCAAGTTTATAAATATTTTCCTTAATTTCGCCTATGGCAATGGGGTCAATTCCCGTAAAAGGTTCATCAAGCAAAATAAATGAAGGTGTCGCAGCAAGCGCACGGGCAATTTCAACTCTTCTTCTCTCACCCCCCGATAGCGCTACGGAAGGTGATAATCTTAATTTCTCAATACCGAATTCTATAAGCAGACTCTCCAAAAGTTCGCTTTTTTCTTCTTTGTTTAACTTATCATTCATTTCAAGCACAAGCTTCAAATTATCTTCAACGTTTAATTTCCTGAAAATTGAGGTTTCTTGAGGAAGATATCCTATGCCTAATTTTGCTCTTTCGTTCATCGGAAAAGTTGTTATATCTATTGTTGTTTTGTCGTCATTTTCGATTAAAACTCTTCCCTTGTTTGCCCGAACAAGTCCCACAACCATATAAAATGTTGTGGTTTTTCCGGCACCGTTCGGCCCTAAAAGCCCGACCACTTCCCCTTTGTTAACGTCAAAAGAAATGTCGTTTACAACAGAGCGGTCACCGTATATTTTTACAAGATTTTGCGCAACAATTCTCATTTCAATCTCTCTTTTTGATAATTATATTATAAAATTCAATCTTTTTCACAAATTATTTATAAATTTTAATTAAAAAATCCGAACCTTTTAAAATAACAAAATCATTTGTTTTTTCAATTATTTCATAATTTTTTTTATTTTTATGTTCATCCGTTAAATCTAAAAATTCATACTTATTAACTTTATAATAACCTCGGGGCGCTCTTATATACGGGTCTGCCCATGGATATAACGCCCGAAAATGGCGAAAAACATCGCTTTTTGATTTATTCAGGTCAATTATCATTTCCCGAAAAGTTAATTGATATTCTCTTGTTGCATATTTTTCATCCTGCACAATCGGCTGAATTTGTCCTTTTTCGTACAAATCCAAAAATTCTTGAACCATAACTTTAGCAAGACGTGTTGTTTTTTCTTTTAAGCTAAAACCCGTTTCTGTTTCATCTATGGTAATTGCTTCCTGCAAAATAATATCACCCGTGTCAAATTTTTCATCCATGAAATGAATGGTAAGTCCCGTTACTTTTTGGTTATTATATATAGACCAAAAATAAGGATTTGCACCTCTGTTTTTGGGCAATAACGCAGGATGAAAATTTACGCAGGGGAAGCGTGATAAAATTTCTCCTTTAAACCTTTCCGCCCAAGAACCCACTATTAATAAATCGGGGTTTAATTTTTCAACTTCGCTCAGGAATTGTAAACTGTTTACACTGTTACCTTTTATATCTTTAATTTTTTTAGATTTAATAATTGTTTTTT
>CANQAW010000086.1 GCA_947589525.1 Candidatus Gastranaerophilales bacterium | reverse complement strand
GTTATAAAGTGCAAAAATGGCGGGAATGTTAATTCCTCTCGGACAAACTTCCGTACAATATTTGCAGGCGGTACAGTTAATTTCGCCTTGAGATTGTATTATTTTTGCAATTTCATCTGCAAGTTTTTCTTCGTTTTCATCCATTTCCTTGTAGTCGATAAATGTTTGAATGTTTTCTTTAACCTGTTCAAGACTGCTCATTCCCGAAAGCACGGTTACTACGTTATCTCTGCTTGAAGCCCATCTTAAGCCGAATTTTGCGGGACTGTCCGAAGAATTTTCTTTAAGTTTTGCAAGGGCTTTTTCGCTTAAATTAACAAGTCCGCCCCCTCTTAAAGGCTCCATAACTGTTACGGGAATACCTTGCGCTTGAACAATATCATATTGCTCATGAGCTTTTACAACATCCCAATCAAGGTAATTAACCTGTAATTGCGCAAAATCCCATTTATAATCCCGTACGACTTCTTTCAAAATTTCGGGAGTTCCATGGAATGAAAATCCCAAATATTTTATTTTTCCTTCCTTTTTAAGTTTGTCCAGCTCTTCCGTCATTTTTACATTTCGATATGTATCAACCGTATTTTTGTTTATATTGTGGCACATATAAAAATCAAAATAGTCAACCTGACATTTTTTTAGCTGTTCTTCAAAAATTACTCCGACATCCTCGCTTGTTTTCATTTTATATATGGGGCTTTTATCGGCGAGTATAAAATCTTCTCTTTTATAACGCTTCAATGATTCGCCGATAGCGTTTTCCGATTTTGAATCAACATACATATAGGCGGTATCAAAATAGTTTGCACCATGCTCCATGCAGTAATCCACCATTGCATCTAATTCCCGTTGGTCGATTTCCTTTCCTTTCATGGGAAGCCGCATACATCCGAGTCCGAGAAGCGGAACCGTAATATTTTTATATTTTCTTCTTGTAACTTGGTTTTGAGATTTTATTAATTCCTTTTTACCGCATCCCGAAAGCAATGCACCCGTACCGAGAGCAAGCGCCGAGTTGATTATAAATTCCCGCCTTTTCATAAATACACCCCTATTTTTATCCTATAAATTAATTTTATCATGCGAATTATTTTTGACAATTATTTTAAAATTAAAGTCGGGCAAATTACTTAAATTGCCCGACTTTAATAAGTTTTAGTGAACCTTTTCTTTTATTCTGTGGCTTATTTTAACTCCCAAAACCTTTACCACTTTATATTTTTTCTCGTATTTGTATTCGTTTGCAACGGAAAAAATGTTTCTTAACAGACGTATTGATTTTCCTACGATTTTGACGGGTATAATTTTATCTTGCGGATAAACTTTAAATAAATTTTCATAACTAAGAGTGTTGTCGTCAAGATGGTCTCTTGTGCTTGTTGCAATAACATTAAAAGCAACGGCTTTATTATATGTATACATACAACCGGGGTTTATAATTAAATTTGACAGGTATTTTTTTAATTTCAATGCGGTAAATTTATTCGGGCTTACTATTATCCAGTCTTTGGGCTTTTTGGACAATATTTTTCCCAAGTGCGAGGGTTTGCAGATTTCAAAGCTTCTCGGCATTATGCTGGCGCTGTTTCTTACTCTTATCGAATTATTGACGTTCATATAATCGTTGCTTTTTTCAAAAGCTTTATAAGAATGTTTATTTTTTTGATATTCTTCTTTTGTATGAACAACCACATCGCCTTTTAAAGCTTTTGGTGAACCGATTGCTTTTAATTTTTCATATATTAAAGGAGTGACATCGTCTCTTCCGTCCGTGGAAAGTCTTGTGGGAACATCAAATCCGCAAGAACATAATTCGCACCAATGAAGCTGGTCTTTAAAATCTTCAGGAGTTCTTTTCCACCAGCCTTTTTCTATCGGCCAGCCTCCGGGGCCGTCAAATAACATATCCAGCGAACCTGCTACTTCGCAGAAAAAGCATCCTTTAGGAGTAATTGTAGCTGACCAAGTATTTTGTATCCAGCAGTTATCTCTTTGAGGAATCCATTCTTCATCGCTTAATCCGCATTCTTTTCGGCTCATCAAAAGCGCTTGGTGCATACAGGTGTTGTTGTGGTCGTTTAATGCCTGATAATCAAAGCATTCGTTAATAGTTTCAAAATGTTTATAATATGTTTTATTTAAACTGCTCCATAATCCCGCTCTGCATCCTACATCTAACGGTAAAAAAACATTTTCTTCAATATAGGGTAATAGCTGTTCAATCGGCTCTCTTGCGACTGTGTTTGGTTTGCATAATCTTTTTGAACCCAGATATTTGGCAAATTTTTCAAATTCGGGGTGAATGGTCGGTTCTCCTCCGATTATTCCTAAAATGCCTTCGTATCCGTCCATTGAATCAACGGCTTTTTTGAAGGTGTCAAAATCCATATAGAAAGGTTTTTTATGATGTCCGCAAAAACGAGTACAATTCGAACATCTGTGAACGCATTCATTAGTAATATCAATTTGGATTATCTCCATATCTTTCGGACTTCTCATCTTTTATCTTTTCCTTTCCTGCTTATGTTTATTTTTATTCCAAATAAGGTTATTTTTATGTGAGTGTCATTTTTATCGAAAATGCATAATCTTTTTAAAGCTTCTATTGCTTTGTATTGCGCATAAGTGTATTTCAGATATTTCATGCATGTTTTGTATCTTTCAATATTGTAAAAATAACTTTGCGGATATTTTTTAAATTCAAAATGCTTCATCCAGACTCTGCGCATCGAGTCATATACTTTTTTGTTATTAATTCGCTTGCTGGTTTGCCAGAACAGATGCGCCAAGGCTAAATTAATAAAGCTTTGCCGTACTTTTTCGTATACATTTGCTTCTTTTAATTTTTCTTCTAAGCGCTTAAGCGCTAAAAAGGGAGTATCGTCCCGCCTTAGCGCATCAAGGGATTTATTGTGATAACGATGCATTATTAAATAATCGTCCATACAAATAATTCTTGAGGCTTTTGCAAATGTTTCTCCGACAAATATTAAATCTTCATTAGCTTCTACTTCTCTGTCTTCCAAAAAAACTATGTTATTTTTGTCAAGAAATTCTTTTTTGTATAATTTATCCCAAGCCTACAGTGTACAAAAATTAAAGATTATATCCCCTTTGGTATCCGTATTAAATACAACCATAGGCTCGGGCATTCGGTATTTTTCGCAATCCGATTCAATAGGCCAGCATTCTTGCAGATTGTCTCTAAAACCCTTTTCCTTGCAAATGGTTATTTCTGTTTGATATTTAAGTGAAACATCAAGCATTTTTTCAATTAATGCTAAATCAAAGATGTCGTCCGAATCAAGGAATATGACATAATCTCCCCCTGCCAGCCTGTATCCCGCATTTCTTGCTTTGGATACGCCTTTGTTTTCCTGATGAGCAACTTTAATTCTTTTATCTTTTTTTTCGTATTCGTCGCAAATTACACCCGAACCGTCTGTAGAACCGTCGTCAATTAATATTATTTCCAAATTTTTATATGTTTGATTAATTACGCTATCCAGACATTCTCTGAGAAATTCCTCTACGTTATACACGGGAATTATAACAGAAACTTTTTTTGTTTGATTAGTAATCATACTGCCTCAATATAATAAAATTAATACGGTTTTCAATATAATTAAAATCCGTCCGTATATTTAATGTTATCATGGATAAACTTAATAAATACAGTTTTAATATAATTTTAATATAATTTAATATTTGATTTCGGGCAATTAACAATTGTTTTTTTAATACATTTTTCTTTGTCTGCGGGATAAAAATTTTATATTAAAATAATATTATGAACAAATTAAAAGAAATGTTTAGAGGATTTAAATATCGGAATTTCAGATTGTTTTTCCCGGGTCTTGCCGTCTCTCAAATAGGAATTTGGATACAAAATATTGCAATAAGTTATCTTGTTTATGATTTAACGAAATCCCCGTTTGTAATGGGCGTTGTTATGTTTTTTAACGCATTTCCTTTATTTTTTGTCACTCCTTTTGCGGGCGTTATCGCCGATAAATTTGACAGACACAAACTGCTTATGACCGTTCAGATTTTATATGCTCTACAGGCTCTTTTAATAACGCTGTTCACGTATTTTGGTTTAATTCGTATTTGGAACATTGTTCTTCTGGGTATGTTTTTAAACTTCATAGCTTCAATTGACGGCCCTTTAAGGCAATCTACCTTTGTACATCTTGTTGAAGATAAGCGGGATTTAGGCAATGCCATATCTTTAAATTCTTCCTGCTTTAATCTTGCAAGACTTCTCGGCCCTGCAATCGGAGGAGTAATTATAGCGTATTACGGCACGGGCATGTGTTTTTTAATTAATTTTATCTGTCTTGTTCCTATTGTTGTTTTGGTTAAAATGATGAAAATAGAAGATAAAAAAGATGAAAAAATAAAAAATGAAACACTGCTTGAGGGTTTGAGCGAAGGATTTATGTATTGCGTTAAGACCCCTCAAATATTAACATTAATGGTTTATCTTGCGGCGTTTTGTTTTTTGATTATGATATATCCGATGTTAATGCCCATTTATACCGCCGATGTTTTAAAAGAAAAAGCCGACGTTTTGGGATATATATTAGGCGCAACGGGAGTCGGTTCTTTGATGTCTTCCCTTTGGCTTGCAACCAAAACTTCCGTAAGGGGATTGAGAACAACCATGTTTTTCGGTATGTGTCTTGCTTGTTTTTGTTTTATTCTTGTCGGCTTTTCCAAATCGGAACTGTTAACCGCATTATTGATGTTTGGTGCGGGTTTTGGATTGACTACGTTTTTAACTCCCGAAAACATGCTTTTGCAGTCTGTTATAGATGACACCAAAAGAGGCAGGGTAATGAGTTTTAATTCTCTGTGCTTTTTGGGAACAACTTCCCTAAGCAGTCTTTTTGCGGGTACGGTTGCTCATTTAACGGGCATTTCAAACACGTTTATTATCTTAGGTATATTAATGCTGTTAATCGGTTTTTTTCTGAGTTATAAATTATCAAAACTTGATTTCTACGGTTAAAATTCAAAAAGTAAAATTTAGTTTCGGAAAATATGATAAAGACGGCTCTTAAAGTAAAGTACATTCAAATTTGAATTTAAATTTTAAAATTTGTTAATAAATAATTTTTCGTTTGGAAATTTTTAATTTTTATAAACTTTAATAAGTTACAAGTAAAAAATAAAAAGGAAACTTCTAAAATGGGAACGGTTGAACCTATACGGAAACTCGAAGACCTCAAAAAAATAGAAGACTTTCTCGCCAAAAAAAGCCCCAGAGACTTATTGCTGTTTACCATAGGCACAAATTGCGGTTTAAGAATTTCCGATATAATTGCACTAAATGTTGAAGATGTACGCGGTAAGAATTACATACAAATAATTGAAAAAAAGACGAAGAAATTTAAAAAATTCCCCGTAAACGCTAAATTAAAACCTATGTTTGACAAATACACGCAAAATAAATCACTCCGCGACCCCTTGTTTAAGACGATTTTTAATAACAGATTAAACAGATTTAGCGCTTACAGAATAATCAGACATGCTTGCGATACAATTGGTCTTGAAGAAAAAATCGGCACGCATACAATGAGAAAGACCTTCGGCTATCACCATTATAAAAAATTTAAAGATGTTGCCATGCTTCAAAAGATTTTTAACCATTCTAGTCCGAGTACGACTTTAAGATATATAGGAATTGAACAGGAAGAAATTGAAGAAAGCTTTAAAAACTTTATTTTATAGATATTTTAAAATATTTACCAAGCAAAATCACGCCCCATGCGCTTGTTCCTTCAACATTTCTTCTTACTGAAAATAAATTTCTTAAAATATATGAAATGTTTTTGTGTAATATAAAGTACAAATATTCAAAACTTGTAAGGCGTTTTTTGCAATTTTGCAGGTATTGTTTTTTTAATTCGGGAAGACATTTCTTGTCCCCGAGATAATAAAGTCTCATTTTATATTTATTATACTGTTTGTTGTATTTTTCAAGCTCTTTTCCCTGAAACTTTTGTTTTAAAAGTCTTTGTGTGTAATCCGTTTGTTCAAACACATAAAATGTATTGTGTAATTTTGTATTTACGCACATTGTAGAGTTTGGTCTTATGATGTAATTGTAGAGATTTTTATGAAGAAGATGAACACAAGGCGACAGCAAAACGACCGCCCTTGTAAAATGAGTGTCCTCTCCCGAATTAGAACAGATAAAATCGATGTTGTTTTGTTTTAAAAATTTCAAACTGCATGCTTTATCCCAGCAAGCACCCCGACAATCTTTGATAAAATTTTTATAATCTTTGTATGTGTAAAACAAACGCTCATCCGTGCTTTTGCGAGAAATCAATTTTCCGTTTAAATATGTGTTTGCTCCAAAATGTACAACATTGGGATTGTGCTTTATGATGAATTTGTTTAACTCATCATATATTTGCTCTTCAACAGTATCATCAGAATCAACAAAATGTATAAAATCTCCGCATGCATTTTCAAGCCCGACATTTCTGGTTGCACCTATGCCTTTGTTTTGCTGATTAATTACTTTTATTCTGCTGTCTTTTGATGCGTATTTGTCTAAAATTTCAAGAGTATTATCTTTTGAGCCGTCATTAATACAAATTATTTCAAGATTTTTGTATTTTGTATTTAAAATGCTGTCCAGACATCTCGGTACAAATTCAGCCGAATTGTAACAGGGTACAATAATTGAAAATTTTGTGCTTTCCATAAGATAATTATATGCTTAAATAAAATTTGGGCAATTAAATTAAGCTATGATGTAAAAGCACAGGTTTTTATACAATAAAAATAATTGTCTTTTGCAAAGATATGCTATTATAAATTTATGTTTGAAGAATTGAAGCTTATAGAACAAAAATGTCTTAAATGCGAGAAATGTCCGCTTTGTAAAACGAGAACAAATATTGTTTTTTCTTCAGGTGTTGCAAACGGCAATATTGTCCTTGTCGGCGAAGCTCCGGGGTATTGGGAAGATATTAAAGGAGAACCTTTTGTCGGACGTGCGGGGCAATTGCTGGATAAAATTTTAAATTCCGTCGGATTGTCAAGAAATAAAGATGTGTACATTTGTAATACCATTAAATGCCGTCCTCCTCAAAACCGCGACCCTTTGCCTTATGAAAAAGAAAGCTGTAGAGAGTATCTTGATAAACAGCTTGAAATTCTAAAACCGAAAATTATATTAATATGCGGAAGAGTAGCGCTCAATACTTTTCTCCCCGATAAAGGCTCGATTACAAAAGT
>CANQAW010000085.1 GCA_947589525.1 Candidatus Gastranaerophilales bacterium | reverse complement strand
GCCGGTACTTATAACACTCCTTATATTGTTGCACTCGGCGAAGCAAGCCGTCTGGCTAAAGAAAATCTTGACTATGAGCTGACTGAGGTTAAAAGGTTAAGAGATAAACTCGAAAAAGGAATTTTATCTTCTCTGCCCAACGCTTCCTTAAATTCCAAAAGCTCTCAAAGAGTCGTTAATACAACAAATATAGGTTTTGACTATATTGAAGGAGAGTTGATATTATTATACTTAAATGATCTCGGAATTTATGCTTCCTCGGGAAGCGCCTGCACTTCGGGAAGTTTAGACCCGTCACACGTTTTAAGAGCGCAAAATGTTCCTTTTACTTCGCTTCACGGTTCAATTCGTTTTTCGCTTTCAAGATATACAACAGAAAAAGAAATTGACTACGCTATTGAAAATGTGGTAAAAGTAATAAAAAAACTGGCAAAAATTTCGCCTTATCAAGAAGAATTAGTGAAACTGGGATTATAAAATGACTGTTAAAGAAAGAGCGATTTGCGAGGATAGCGAATTAATCGAAAAGATAAAAGAAGCAAATCTTCAGCATATAGCAATAATAATGGACGGTAACAGACGTTGGGCAAAAGAAAGAATGCTACCCTCGTTTATGGGGCACAAAAAAGGTGTTGATGCACTTAAAAAAACAACCCGTGCATGCAATGATTTCGGGGTAAAGTATCTGACTTTGTATGCTTTTTCGACGGAAAATTGGAACAGAAAGCCCGATGAAGTTGCCTTTTTAATGGATTTACTGGTAACAACCATTAAAAATGAACTTGATGAATTAAATGAGAATAATGTTAAGATGAACTATATAGGAAATATTGATGCGCTTAATCCGACATTGAAGGAAGTTATTAATTTTTCCAAAGAAAAAACAAAAAATAATACGGGCGTTGTTTTAACAATTGCCATAAATTACGGCGCAAGGGATGAAATCGTTCATGCGCTTAAAAATATGATAGATGATAATATTAAAAAAGAAGATGTCTGCGAAGATTTAATTTCAAAATATTTATATACAAAATCAATCCCCGACCCCGATTTATTAATTAGAACAAGCGGAGAAAAAAGAATATCTAATTATTTATTGTGGCAGATTGCATACAGTGAAATTTACATAACGGACATTTTCTGGCCCGAGTTTGATAAAACGGCGCTTAAAAATGCCATAATAGATTTTTTAAAACGTCAAAGAAGGTGGGGCAAATAGTGAAAGTTACCCTTGCTACGGGAAATTTGCATAAAGTTGAAGAAATAAATTTAATTGCAAAAGATTATAATATTGAATTTATATTGCCCGAGGGAGAATTTAATCCTGTTGAAGACGGAAATAACTTTATTGATAACGCTGTTTGCAAGGCAAAATGCGCTATAAAAGAGGGCAAAACAAAATATTATCTGGCGGATGACTCAGGGCTTTGTATTGATTATTTAAACGGCGACCCCGGGATTAAAAGCGCAAGATATGAAACAACTGCTCAAAAAAGAATAAACAAAGTTTTAGATAAATTAAAAGGAATTGAAGAAAGAAGCGCTCATTTCACTTGCGCAATGGTTGTTTTAGATAATAAAGGAAATCTTGTTTTTAAAACGCAACAGTATTGTTTCGGCTCTGTTGCAAAAGAACAAAAAGGACAAAACGGCTTTGGCTATGACCCGATATTTTTTGTAGATGGCGAAAATATGACAATGGCAGAACTTTCCAAAGAAAGAAAAGCCGTTGTTTCTCATCGTGCAAAAGCATTAAGCGAAGTTTTAAAATGGCTTAAAAATAATTAAAATTGCGCTCGGTATATCTTTAATATAAAATGTCATTATGTTATTAGCAATAGATATAGGAAACACAAATACATCACTCGGGGTTTTTGACGGGGATAATTTAATTAACACTTTTAACTTATCTTCCGATATTAAAAAAACCATAGACGAATACGGAATTAGTCTGAGCGCCGTTTTAAATTACAATAATTTAACAAATAAAATAAAAGGCGCAATTGTTTCCTGCGTTGTTCCACAGCTTGGCGAAACTTATATTTGCGCAATTGAAAAATATTTAAAAATTAAGCCCGTAAATCTTTCTCATAAATCAAAAATGCCTGTTGTCTTATCTCTTGACAACAACAGAGAAATAGGGGCGGATAGAATTGCTAATTCCGTAGCGGTTAAGATAAAATATAAACTTCCCGCAATAGTAATAGATTTCGGGACGGCAACAACCTTTGATATAGTTGATAAAAATTCAAATTTTATAGGAGGTATTATTGCCCCGGGGCTTAAAATTCAGGCAAAATCGCTCTCGCAATTTACTTCAAAACTTCCTCAGCTAAAAATTGAACCTCCCAAAAAAGCCATAGGAAAAGATACAATATCCGCAATGTTATCGGGGATTGTTCTGGGTCACGGGTGCATGATTGAGGGAATGGTTAAAAAATGCACCCAAGAACTCGGGCAAAAACCTACAGTTGTTGCAACAGGCGGATATTCGAGCATATTATTTGAAAATTTAGATAATACAATTGATTATATTGATAAAGATTTAACCTTGTTTGGCTTAAAAGAGTTATATAAATTAAATAAGGAGCAGGAAAATGATTGAAACGGCACAAAAGTTAACATTAAAAATAAAAAAACTTAATAATTTTGTATCAATGCCCGAATATAAAACTCAAGGAGCTTCCGCTATGGATTTAGTAGCAGGAATAGATGAAGATATCGTAATTCCCTCAGGCGAAATCCGCCTTATTCCGACGGGTATTGCAATCGAACTTCCTCATAACACTGAAGCTCAAGTTCGCTCACGCTCGGGGCTTGCTATCAAATCAGGAATTGCGGTAGTCAACGGAATTGGAACAATAGATGAAGACTATAGAGGTGAAATTTGTGTCGGTTTAATTAATCATTCAAAATCGGATTTTACAATCCACAGAGGGGACAGAATTGCTCAAATGGCAATTATGGAAGTTTTAAAACCTCAAATTGAAACAGTATCCGATTTATCAGACACTCAAAGAGCTTCAGGCGGTTTTGGCTCGACAGGAATATAAGATAAAAAGTCAATCAAAAATGGAATTAAATTAACAAGATGTACGGATTTAATTTTGAACTGGATGATTTTCAAAAAGAAGCAATTAAACATATTGAAGAAGGAAAAAGTGTTGTAGTCTGCGCTCCAACGGGTGCAGGTAAAACTTGTATTGCTCAAAGCGCCATTCATTTGGCGCTTGAAAAAGGAGAAAGAATTTTCTACACAACACCTCTAAAAGCGCTATCCAATCAAAAGTTCAGCGATTTTTCGCGCATTTACGGTGAAAATAATGTCGGGCTTTTAACGGGGGATACAACAATAAATAGAGACGCTCAGATTGTCGTAATGACAACCGAAGTTTTCAGAAATATGCTATACGGGACAACTTTTGGCTCTTTAAAAGATAATTTAAAAGAAGTTAAATACGTTGTACTTGATGAAGTTCACTATATGAACGATGAAGACAGAGGTACAGTCTGGGAAGAAAGCATTATATACTGCCCCGTAAATATCCAAATTATAGCTCTCAGCGCAACCGTTCAAAATTCAAGACAATTAACCGATTGGATTAATACGGTTCATTCTGGAACGGAGCTTGTCTACAGTGATTTTCGCCCCGTTCCTTTAAGATTTTTTTATTATGATTCTTCAAAACCTAAAACAATTCTTCCCCTTTTGACTCCCGAAGGCAATTTGAATAAAAAAATTAAACCCGAGAGCAAATATAAATATTTTAATAAAAAAGATAAAATCAAAAACCCGACAACGGATATTGTTGAAGCGCTTTACGATAAAGATATGCTTCCTGCAATTTATTTTACTTTTTCAAGAAAAAAATGCGACGAAAATGCTCGAAAATGTTTGAAACTGGATATTTTATCAAAAGAAGAAAAAATAAAGTTAAACACTCTAATAGATGATTATTTAAAAGAAAACCCCTATCTTGAAAATAATCCTCAATTGGATTTAATCCGCCAAGGGGTTGCCTCTCACCACGCGGGGTTGCTTCCGGGGTGGAAAAATCTGGTTGAAAAATTATTTCAAAAAGGTTTAATCAAAGTTGTTTTTGCAACCGAAACCCTAGCTGCGGGAATTAATATGCCCGCAAGAACTACAATTATAAGTTCAATATCAAAAAGAACGGATTCGGGGCATCGAACCTTATCGGCAAATGAATTTCTTCAAATGTCAGGCAGAGCGGGGCGCAGGGGAATGGATAAAACAGGTTATGTTGTTGTAGTCGGAACTCCTTTTCAAACTCCCGAGGAAGTGGCACAGCTTGTAAAATCAGACTCAAATCCTTTAGAATCTAAGTTTTCTCCAAGTTATTCAATGGTTTTAAATTTGTTGCAGAGATTTCCGATTGAAACTGCAAAAGAACTCATTTTTAAGACATTCGGGTATTTTTCTTCAACCGACAGATTAACTCCCCTGTTGGAAAAAAAGCAAAAAAGGCAGGATGATATTGTTAAATCAAGAGATTTTACCTGCCGATATAAATTAACGGACGAGGATTTTTTTGAATACAATAAATTAAAAAACCAATTTGTCCAAACACGCTCTATCTACAAAACTCTTAAACGTCAGGCAAAAGGTAAATATAAAGACCCTGCCTGCGCTCCCGAAGTTATGGAATTTCACGATAAATCAAAAGAACTTCAAAGAAAAATTGAAAAATACGGGTGTAATTTTTGTAAAATTTATAAAAAACACAAAAAAAACATAGAGCTGACTTTGAGATTTCAAAAAGAAATCAACGCTCTTGATAAGGAAATTGAATTTCAAAAAGATATCTACTGGCAAAAATTTTTAGCCCATAAGAACATTTTAGAGCAAACAGGAAACCTCGAAAATAACTACCCGACCGAAAAAGGTAAAATCACAATGGCACTGAGGTGCGAAAACGAGCTTTATTTATCCGAAATTATTCAATCGGGGTTATTGGATAACCTTGATTGCGTTGAATTATCCTCTGTTATTTGTGCGCTTGAAAGCGAAGAGATTAGAAACAAGGATGAAAATATTCCGCGCGGATGTAATAAAAATGTAAGAAAAATCCTAAATCGGATAAAAGATATTAAAAGAAAAATCTTTTTATTGGAAAGAGATAACAAAATTGAAAATCAAATGAATTTAAATACGCAATTTTGTTATTTTATCGAATATTGGGTTAGCGCAAATCAAAATCCCGACAATGACCCTATTAAAATTTGGGATAATATGTTTGAGGAAAGCGATTTCTCGCAAGGCGATGTTGTTCGCACTTTTAAGCGAACAATTGATATATTAAGACAAATCACAACAATAGACGGAATTAACCCTGAACTTTCTTCAAAAGCAAAGGATGCAATAAAACTGATTAATATTGAACCTGTTAATATTGACTAATTGTTGCTTTGATAAAAATTGTTTTTTAAATTAGATTTAGGCAAATCTCTTTCTTGCGAATTTTCATAGTTGTTTTTTAGTCGTTTTAAAACGGGAGTTTCGTCTGATAAGATGTCTATATCTTTTTCGGTATTTATTTTTGCAGCGGCAGCCATATCAGGCACTTGTCTTTCAGCCTGATGTCTTCTTTGTGCTCTTGTGGTTCTGACGGAAGCTCTTGTGGTTCTGACATAAGAGTTGTCATCTAAATTTCTTGCATTTGCTTGAATATTAGCATAAATCAAACTTGTTAGTACAATCAAAAACATAATTGCCAAGTTTATTAATTTTTTCATTTTTCCCCCTATTATTGTTCTTATATTATTATAAACTTTATTTTAATAACAAAAATGCTATTTTTTTACAATTGTTAACATTTATTGTTTTAAAGGTTTGGAGATGTTTTCGTAATTTATTCCTTTTGCTTTTAAAATAAAATCGCAAAGTTCTCTTACAGCGCCCCTTCCGCCTTTTTTTTCGGCAATGAAATTGCATACTTTTTTAACTTCATCAACCGCATCATCAGGACAACATGAAAGCCCTACTTCTTTTAGTACGCATATATCGGGCAGATCGTCTCCCATATAGGCAATTTCTTCCTTTTTTAAATTATATTTATTCATTAACTCTTTTAATGCTTCGATTTTATTTTTTTGACCCGTATAGAGTTCTTTTATATCAATCATTTTAGCTCTTAAATTGACGGTATTATTTTCTCTTGCGGTAATTATTGAAGTAATTAAACCCGCACGAGATAACATCACAACTCCAAGCCCGTCTTTTGCATTGTAGGTTTTAATTTCAATTCCGTCCTGCGTAAACGATAACGAGCCGTCCGTCATAACACCGTCCACATCAAAAGCTACAAGCTTAATTCCTTTTGCTATATCTTTAGTGTCCATAAGTATCCTTTTTTTAAAATTATACACTAAAAGGTTTACTTTTTAAAAAAATAAATAAATATGATAAAAAAACTGCCGTTAATTTTCTTGTAAGGAAAAAAGTACAACAAATGAACAATATTAAAAATATCAGTTTCTCCAAGGATAAATTTATTATCCAAGACGATGAATCCTCATTAAAACTTAACTTTAGCGAAGACAAAGAAAGATTTATCATTGATATAAGCTCAATGAATTTATTTCAGGCGACAAAAGTTGCGATTTTAACCTCAACTTATTGTTTTATTAATAATTTTGAAAAAAAACTCTGCTGGCTTGTAAAAGATGAACAAACAAGAAAGGCTATTTCGATTTTAAGGCTTCGCAATATGGAACAATTTGTCAAGCAAAATCCCGTGAAAGAAGCAGTTCTGGCATGAAACTGATTGATAAAATAAGGCAGGAAAAAATCTACGGTATCATAAGAGAAGATGATGCTTCTTGTGCTGTTGAAATTGCAAACGCCTATATAGAGGGCGGAGTTAAAATAATTGAATTTAATTCCCCTCTTGAAGCAACTAAAAAAATTTCCGAAAAATATCCGGATATTGTAATTTCTCAAGGCGGAATTATTACAACCGCACAGGCTCAAGAAGCTTTAAGCGCAGGTGCAAGAATTATTTCAAGCCCTATTTTACAATCTAACTTGATAAGGTTTGCTTCCTGTTACAGCGCTTTTTTAATTCCCTCAACAACCACTCCGAATGAAGCTTACAGCGCTTGGAAGGCAAGAATGGCATTAATTAAAATATACCCTGTTGATAAAATGGGCGGAGTTGACTATATAAAAGAATTGATTAAACCAATGCCTTTTTTAAATTTACTGCCTTGCGGTTTTGTAAAACTGGAAGAAATAAAAGGCTA
>CANQAW010000084.1 GCA_947589525.1 Candidatus Gastranaerophilales bacterium | reverse complement strand
TCCATAATTTTGCAATTTCACTTACTGATAAATAATTCATACCAAAAATATAACACATTATCGGCAAAAAATCAAATTTATTTACTAATTATATACAATAATTTTGCCGATAGCGGAAATTTTTTGTGTAATACTTATAGAGTGATGTGTAATTTTACTCAATTTTACTAATTATTACCAACATCCAAAAATCGTGTCAAATGCAATAATAGTTGTAATTTGTCAAAATCAGTCAATATTTGGACAATTTCTACGAACCAAAAGGCGGGGGTTCTCCCCTCTCGCAAAAAATTGAAGCATCCGAGCGCAGATTATAAAAATCCCAAAAAATCGAGTTTAAATATCCCCTTGAAAAATTATACTCAAACATAGCTATAACCTGCTCATTGCATCGGATATAAGGATATGCTATAATACTTTTGGCAAGTGAGGAAGGTTTAAATGATTTTATCAATAGTACCAAGTAAATTAAACGGTAATTTAAAGTTAAGTAAGAACATTTCTTTTAAAAATTCAATGGATATCGCGCAAAAAAGGGCGATTGATAATCAACTTTTGAATAAAAGCTATAAAGAACAGCAAAAAGCCGAAGGTCTTGCAGTATTAATCGGCGTTGGTGTCGGTGCGCTAACAAAATTAGCAGGTATGCAAAAACCACTAAATAAAGCTATAGAAGCTTATTTTATTTCATTAATTACACTGCTTGGCATTCAAGGTTTAAAAGAAATAAAACAAAAAGTTGATTTTGGTGACGAAGAAAAAAATAAACAATAATACTTTTTTTGCAATTAACGGGCATAGCTGAATTAATCGGCAATAGTCTTTTATCCTGTTTGCTAAAAGTTTCATAAATAATGTAAATTTTTAGCAATAATTGTTCAAATTCGTTCAAAAATTGAATTTATGAGTTTTATAGAAACAATATTCATTTATGTTATTGTCATAAAAGGTAAATAAATATGAATTTTTTAAACTCTATTAACAACAATAAAGCAGGTTTTAATAAACCGATAAAATACAGATTAAACAACTCTGTTTCATTTAAAGGTCATTTGGAAGATAGCTATTTTAAATCAGCAAAAACTAACGATATTAAAGGACAATTAAGCGCTTTAAAGAATTTGGGATTTGATATATCCGAAATTGATTATGAAACACAGTCTAACTTTTTACACTTTGCCATAAAAAGCCAAAACAATTCTGTTATAAATCAAGCTTTACTACTCCTAAGCAAAAACAAAAGTACACCTCAAACCATAGCAAAAATTATCGAACAAAAAGATTTAGACGGCAAAACCCCTTGCGAATATGCAAAAAATGAAACTACAATAAAAATAATTGAAAAAATTGCAGGCTCAAAAATTCAAACAGAAAACGCACAAAGCGGGTATACCGCCATAAAAGAAAATGACAACTATCCCGAAAAATTAAATATTTTGCCGGAAGGGACAAGTATAAACATTCCTGTTTCAGATGAAGATGATGGCATTGAATTTATAAATCAACCAAGTACACAGGCGCTAAAAACCTCTAAAGCAAAAGATATATTATTAAACAGAATTGTGAAACCTTTAACGGACGATGAATTTATAGCCGATGACGGCGCATTTGGAAGTTTTAATGTTCAAACGGAAACTCCCCGCCCGAATGGTGAATTAAGGTTGTCCTTAATAAATCAAGAATTGGATAAAATGTCGCAATATACGAAAGATATTTCTTTAGAACATAGAAAATATTTATCCGAAAGATTGGGCGGTTTTAGCTCAAAAGATATTACGGATATGTTGGAAAATGCTATTGGTAAACATTGCAAATATCCGAATAGTCCTATGACAATTGAAGAATTTATCAATGAAGCAAATGAATTTGCAAAAAATCGCAATCTGCCCGAAATTAACGATATCAACAAAACTTCGGGCTATGACACAATTATTAAAAGAAGAAATATAAAATATCCCGCAAATTTTGATGACGTTGCGGGAATGGAAGATGTTAAAAGGGAATTTAAAGCATTTTTTATCGACGGATTAAATCCTGAAGTTATGGAAAGATTAAGAAAAGACGGCAATAATTCGCCTCTAAAATCAACATTTTTGCTTTATGGACCTACAGGGACGGGAAAAACATTCATCGCTGAAGCTCTTGCCGGTGAAACAAAATTACCGATGTATGAGATTGATCCGATTGATGTATGTGAAAGACCTATCAGTAAAGCAGAAAAGAATATTACAAACATCTTTAATCAATTGGAAGAAAAATTTAAAGAAACAGGCGAATATAGTATTTTGTTTGTTGATGACTTAGGCGGTCTTATATGGGAATGGGATGATGAAAATAATGATGAAGCGAGATTATCGGATTTATTTTCACAAAAAATTCATAATTGCGCACAAAGAGGTATTATCACCGTAATTGCTACAAATTATAGAAACAGAATTGATAAAGCCGTTTTAAAAAACCTCGAAAGACAGATAGAAATTCTCCCGCCTGATGAAAAAGCAAAAAAAGCGCTTGTTACATCACAATTTAGCAAAAGACCTTCCGCAAGAAATATAACGGATAGCGAGATTGATGAAATCGTAAAAATGCTATCGGGATTTTCTTCCCGAGATATTACATACGTGCTTCAAGAGATAATTGATAATAATCTTGTTTATAATACGGCACCGTTAGAGTTTAATGATTTTAAAGCCGGTATCAAAAAATATGCCATGCAGCATAAAATTAATATTCTCTAAACAATAAAAACGAATTTTAGTTTAAATATTAACAATACCAAGTTCAGGCTATAACCAGCTTTTGAAAAAAGCTATAGAAGTTTATTTTATTTCATTAATTACACTGCTTGGCATTCAAAGCTTAAAAGAAATAAAACAAAAAGTTGATTTTGGTAATGAAGAAAAATAATCGCACCTATTTACTTCTTAACAGAAAAATTTTTGTTAAAAATGCTGTTAAAGCTATTTAAATTTAAAACCGAAAGCGGAAAGTCAAACACAATACAATCGTAAAATTTTAATTAAATGTATCTTTTTAAATGTTTCAAATTGTTAAATTCTTTCTTTTTAAGTATTTTTTGATAGACTGAAATAAAAATATAAGAAATATAAAGAGTTGATGTATAGTTTTTTAAATAAAACAGAATTTTTTAAAATTTTGACGGGTGATTTCTTGCTTTTAGCCCCCCCCCGTCGCAATTTAAGCATACAAGCAAAAATATTAAACTCCGATTTTTTAAACTTAACAAAATATAAGCGCTGTTTTAATTTTAGTGGTGAAGTGTAATTTATGAACAGTGCATATAAAGAAAAATACAAAATCAAACATTGCAAAAATCGAGACATCCGAGGGTCGATTTGGACAGTCAGAAACGACCGCCTTAACATACCTTTTTTAGATATTGAGCTTAGCGAAAAATTAACAAAAGCCACAAAAGCAAGAAACATTTTAACTACAGGTATAAACAGCAAAAATATAATGCCGATTTGAGAGGAAAAATGAGTAAAAATACATTTCAAAACTGCAAAATAACCGCTATAAAATCAGTAGTACCAAAAGATTTTATTGACATTGACGATGAAATACGTTTTTTTGATAATTCTCAAAAAAAATTGGATAGGGCCAAAAAAATGCTCGGTTACGGCAGAAGATATATTGCAGATAAAAACACAACTGCCGTTGATTTATCCTACCAAGCGGGAAACGCTCTTTTAAACGAACTTAATATAGACAGAAAAGAAATAGACACACTTTTATTTTTATCTCAATATCGTGACTATAGCGCACCTGCAAGCGCCAACATTCTTCACGGCAAATTGGATTTAGATGAAAACTGCGCCGCACTTGATTTATCACAAGGTTGTTCGGGCTATGTTTACGGGCTTTGGATTGCATATAGCCTTATTCAGAGCGCAAGTTCCAAAAAAATACTTCTTTTAACATCAGATACCAGCGCTAAAAATATAAATACAGAAAACAGATTGATTGCGCCTATTTTTGGAGACAGCGCAAGCGCAACTTTAATTGAATACACGGATATTAAAACTCCTTCTTACTTTATTTTGGGTTCAAAAGGAAAAGATTGGGATAAACTTATAACCCCAGCAGGAGGGGCAAGAATTCCTGTTGATAAAGAAATTTTGGAAAAAACCGTTAAAGACAAAAGAGGGAACACTTGGAAACTAAACCAGCTTATTATGCAAGGGATAGATGTTTTTGGTTTTACAATGGATTATGCCCCTAAAAACATTCAAGACACCTTAGAATATGCCGGTTTATCAGCGGAAGATATAGAATTATACGTACTTCATCAGGCAAATAAACAAATTGTTGAAAGCATTGCTCAAAAAGCGCAAATTCCGCTTGAAAAAACGCCCGTTAACACATTCAGCGATTACGCCAACTGTGCTTGTAATTCAGTCGGAATAAATATTACTCAAAACTGCAAAGATATTAAAGGAAATATCTTACTCTGCGGTTATGGAATAGGATTGAGCTGGGCAAGCGCAATAACAGATATAACAGGGTTAAAAAATCTGGGTATAGATATAGCAAAATCAAACAAAGTAACAACGCAGGAACTGAAAGAATACTGGTATAACAGATTTATTACAAAAGGAGAATAAACGTGGAAAGACAAGAATTTTTAGAAAAAATGCAAAATGTTCTGCAGACGGAAAAAGAACTTTCTTTTGATACAGAGCTGGAAGAGCTTGAAGAATGGGATTCTCTTTCCGCTATGGCAACAATTGCTTTTTTGGATAAAAATTTCAACGTAAAAATTGTTTATAAAGATATTCCTTCCTTAAAAACCGTTGAAGATATAGCTAAAAAGGCAGGTTTATAATGGAATTTACAAAAGAACAATTTTTTATAGTAACAGGCGCTTCTTCGGGTCTTGGAGAGGCAACGGCGCTTGAATTAATTAAACAGGGCGCAAGCGTTGTTGCTATTGCAAGAAGAGAAGATAAACTTAAAGAATTAAAATCAAAATGCGCCAACCCTGATAATTTATATATCGAAGTTAAAGATTTGAGCCAAGATATAGATAGTTTACCCGATTATGTAAAAACCTTAAGAGAAAAATACGGCAAATTTCGAGGTATGGCATATTGCGCAGGGATAAATTTTATTGGTTCAATAAGGTCAATAAATTATCAAGATACATTGGATTTGTTTAATATAGATTATTTTGCGCCGTTATTTATGGCAAAAGGAATACTAGACAGAAGAAATAATATAGGCAAAGGTTTTTCACTTGTTTGTATTTCATCTTCAGACGGTATAAACCCTGTAAAAGGGCAAAGTATATATACTGGAGCGAAAAGTGCGCTTATTTTAACAATGAAATCAATTTCAAAAGAAGTTTCCAGCTACGGTGCAAGAGTAAATTGCGTTTCGCCCTCTATGATAAAAACTCCGATGACGGTTGGTGAAAATTGCGTTTTAGAAGATGACAACAAAGAAAAATATCCTTTTGGCTGGGGAGAAGCGCAAGACGTTTCTAACATGATTTGTTATTTACTGTCCGACAAAGCAAAATACATCTCAGGACAAAATTATATTATAGATAGCGGAGGAGAAGTATAGAATATTATTTTAGTGCTCAACTGTTCTACAATTCAATAACTTCATTATCATCGGGCACTAAAACATTATTTAATTTCAGATTTTTAATATCATCCCTCGTAACCGTTAAGTGACTTACGGTATCCATGTGGCTTGCAATGATTTTTGAATTTTTACAATATGATGAAATTTCTTTCATATCATCTGAGTTCATAATTAATCTTTCTCCGTTTATAACGGTAGCTCCGCAGGAATTTGTAACAATTACATCGGGATTAAATTTATCAAGAGCGGTTTTCACTTCCTCGCACCATATAGTATCTCCCGCAACGTAGAGAGTTTTTTCATTTTCCGATTTAAACACTATACCCATAGCGTCATAAGGCAAACCGGCCTGTTCGCATAAGGGTTTAACCGTTTGCCTTTTTCCGTGCTGGCAATCTGTTTTATATAATTTTATTCCTTCAAAATCTGTTCCGTTTGGGCTTATCACTCTTACATCTTTAAAGCCCGATTTTTCAATTATACCTTTATCAATTTCACTTTGAACAAAGAAAGGAATATTTTTATTAATTGCTTTTGCTGCAAAATCATCCCAATGGTCGGGGTGGTAATGAGTTAAAATAACGGAATTCACATCCACAATTTTTTCGATATCAATAGGAAGCTCGACTCTCGGCTGTCTTACATTAGAATTTAGTCCAACATCAAACCCCGGCATATATTCTTTTGGCATTAACCACGGGTCAATTAAAAATCTTTTGTTATTGTATGTAATAATTATTGTCGCACTTCTGATTTGATGAATTTGCATCTTTAACTCCTTTTTTTAAATTATATAAATTAAAAAATTTTTGTCAACCTGTTAACAATTTTTCATAAATATATTGACAAAATACGCAAAATAGCGCATAATATTGTTAACGGGTTAACAATATAGGGACAAAAATGTATAATTCTATCATAAATACTCTTTTTAATTTGTTTGATACGACAAACCGATTGGATATTTTATATAAAGAAGAATTCGGCGATATTTTAAAAGACTATTCATATACGGAAATGCACACAATTGACTGCATCGGCAAAATAGAAAATCCGAATGTTACAAAAATAGCTTTAAATATGAATTTAACAAAGGCAGGCATAAGCAAAATTATTAAAAAATTAATTCAAAAAAAAGCAATAGAAATTTACCAAAATCCCGATAATAAAAAAGAAATCTACTATAAATTAACTCCCGAAGGTCAAAATATATTCGAAAAACATCTTATTATGCATAAAAATTGGTGCGAAAAAGACGAAGCATTTTTCAAAAATTTTACTAAAAAAGATTTAAAAATAATGTACGGAATTTTGGATAAATATTCAAAACATCTTCAAAAAAGATTAGAAAACATAAAGGATAATTTAAAATGAAAAAAACTTTCAAAATTGAAACAGACTGCGCCAATTGTGCAAATTTAATGGAAGAAGAGACCAAAAAAACAAAGGGCGTTAAAGATGCAAGCATTAATTTTATGACTCAAAAAATAGAGATAGATTTTGAAGAAAATAGCGATATTAAATCCGTCCAAAAAGAAATTTTAAAAAACTGCAAAAAAATAGAACCTGATTGCGAAATTTATTTTTAATTAATCATCCCAAGGCAAAAAATGAACAAAAAACAAAAGAAAATATTAATCAGAATTATTAGCGCCTCTGCGCTCTTAATCTGTTTTCATTATATCCCGATAAGCGGATTAACAAAGCTTTTTGCTTATTTAATTCCTTATTATTTGGAGTAGGTAGTTTATTAATTATTTATGTAGCTAATCCTTTAATCATTACCTTATTGAGTATTTTTACTACTAAAACTTTAAATATTTCGGCTTTAATTATATTTATAATCTTTATTATCGACTGGAC
>CANQAW010000083.1 GCA_947589525.1 Candidatus Gastranaerophilales bacterium | reverse complement strand
TGCTTGTCAAGTCGATGTCGAATCCGACGGAGTAGAAAAAAGAAAATCGAGGGCATACGAAGAATGCGGAAAAAACGTTGAAAGTAATCAATTCAATGCCGCAGGGCGCGGAATACGAAAAGTGTCAAGAAAAGTTATTTCTCCGCTTTAAGGGATTGAAAGAAATTCGGTTGAAAAGGAAAAACAAGTTCCCAAAAATGTTAAATAATAATCTTAAAAAATGTGTTTCTAAAAAAAATGTTCAAGTCTTTAAAAATTCTTTTCTTTTAAAAATTAGTAAATTAGTTATGAAAAGAGAAATAGACGGTAAAATATATTATGATTTGTCGAGTGCATCAAAGATTTTATTCCGCGAACTCGATAAAATGTCAGGGAACATATTTGATGAGAAAACATTAAAAGATGATATATTAATCAGGGCGTGGGGGCTTGCGTCTGACGACATGAAAGCCGGAAACCCGATGAATTATAAGTCTTTTATGTTTTCTAAGGAACTGCTAAAAAGAATAATTGAAGAGCATAGACCGCTTTTCGATTTGTAAAAATAAAATAAAAAATGTATCCTTTTCAAAATGCTACGATGTCAACGAGAGTTAGGACGGTTGTTTTAATCATATCGTTGATAAATGTGATTTTAAATTCTTTCGGAAAAAATCCGTTGCCGTTTTCAGATGAACAGATTTATAACGCCGCAAGCATGGTTGAAACGGCGGTTATAAGCCTGATAACATGGTGGAAAAATAATAGTTTTACTGTGGAAGCAGTGAGAGCGGATGAAATCCTGAAAGAATTGAAAAATAAAAAATAATTTAGCGTCGAAGTTAGAGAGGAAAAGAAAAATGAAAGAAACAAAGAATTTTTATGTTGTAGGCAAGGAAGAGAGAGAAACAAATAACACAGAAGCGGAAAAGTTTATCGAAAGAATGTTAGATGGATTTTTTATTCCACCTAAACACGTAGAGCCGCAGGAATGTAAAATCCGTGTATTTATCACATTGTCAGCTATCGCACAATTATTATCTGACGCGATAAAAGCGGGATATCGCGAATTTTACTCAATCCTCGGCGATGTGGACGACTTAGAAAAGTTTTTAGTAAATGACATCTACGAAAAATCGCCGGAATGGGATAAATCGATAGTAGACGGACAGAAAGCCTTAGAATTCCGTTGTGTGTCATTGTTGTTGGATTCTCTCGAATGTCTGCTATCGTCACTTACTGATTTAAGTGTCTTTATGGCATTTAAATAAATAGTCTGATACGCGGTATTTTCTGTAACGCAACTATAACAAATATCCTCATTCAATCAATCGAACAAAAAAAGAAAATGCCGTAATCATGATTCTTTTTTCTGTCAGTGTGGGTGTAAAAGCCCACACTATTTTTATGCCTAAAATCCTTTAGAAGCCGTTTAAAATCGCCTGTAATCGTCGGAAATATACTACAGGTCTAACGGGTAGCCTAAAAGTAAAACGAACAACACAGGCGAAACCAGAGCGTCAAAAAAGTTTGCAGAAAATCAGAAAAATATTGCAAAAAGTGTTGACAAGGCTATTTACAAATAGTATAATACTAATATAAGCGGTTTGAGTGAATAAAAAGTAAACGAGGTAAAAACATGAAAAAAGAATTAAAAAGATTATTTGCAGAGTATGAAACGGCGGTTGACGAAACAGCAAGAGCAGAAATGTTGTATGACGAGGAACCGGAAAATGAAAGCTATGAAAACGCGTTTGACGAAGCGTATAAACGCGAATACAACGCTATGATGGAAATTGCGCGTTATATTCATAAAATCACGTTTGGTAATATCAGCCTTGAAACGGCGGCTACTATGGTAGATTTAAAATATGACGAGCTTAAGATTTTAGCGTCGCGCCTGATAGCTTAGAAGGGAGTAAAAAACATGTTAGAAAAACTGAAAACTTTCGTTCGCGATTTTCCGGACGATGATAAATATATTAAAATCAAATTATCGTTATTCGTTCTCTGCTTTATGTTGAGTTCGGCGATTAATCCGTTTTAAAAGTTATGGCTAAAAAAAAGAAATTCAACGGGAACCGTGTTTATCGGTTCCCGAAACGTATTGAAAGAAATTACAATACGCTAATTAATAATCTGATGAAACCTGTGGTAAAAGAAGCACTAAAACATGTGGATGATATAGAGGTGTTTCAGCAGGTTTTAAAAAATGCGTTCAATTCTCCGACTTTCAAACTACGTGCCAAAGCGATAGTAAGGCAAATATCTACATCGCTGTTAGTCGAGGATGAAAAGAATTGGAGAGCGGCGGCGGCAAAAAGTAGCAGGGGGAGAGAAATTAAAAAAGCGCTGGAACGTGAAATCGAAGGAAATGTAAAACAGCGCATGGAAGAATTATTTAACTACAACGCTACTTTAATCCAGACGTTGCCGCTGACTATATCGGAAAATGTAATAAAACATATCAATTCCCAAGCGTGGGTAGGTCGCAGGGCGTCAGAGATAGAAGAGGAAATAAAAAAGTTTTTTCCGGTAAACAGTAAGGCATCCGCTAAACTTATAGCACGGACGGAAACAAGTAAATTTTCCTCTGCAATCACACAGGCGCGCGCCGAGGATATAGGGCTTATGTGGTATGAATGGTGCACGAGTGAGGATATAGCCGTCAGAAGCTCCCACAGGCTTATGAGCGGTGTTTTTATCCATTACAGGCATCCATGTACGCCGGAACGGTTAGACCCAAAAACAAAGCTTAAAAAATATCCTCAACCGTATCACGCCGGAAACATTTATAATTGCAGGTGCTATCAAGCGCCGACGGAAATAGAAGATATGAATTTTCCGATAAAGGTTTATGACTGGATACAAAACAAAATAGTTACAGTATCCAGAGAACGGTTTTTAGAGTTGAACAGAAAAGGGTAGTTTCAAAATGTTAAACTATCGGAAAATAATAAAAGTTTTAGATGCGTCAAACGATTTTGACGAAAGGCTGAAAATAAAATTAGATAGTCTTACAAAAGAATATAAAAAGCTTATAGACGATACAATGATGATGGCTAAAAATGCTAAATTTAAAAAAGAATTATCTGCAATTGAACAGCAATATAAAAAGAAAGCAGATAATATATTTTTTCAAAAAACAAAAATAAGCCGTATAAAAGGTGTATCGAAGAAAAAGATTTTTAAAGATTTTTCTGATTTTATTACAGAGCAATCATATCAAGTATCTAATTATTTCAGAAACAAGCACAAAGATTTTGACAATAAGAAAAATGATTTGCCTTTTAATCAGGGCGAAAAATTAGTGCTTATTCGAGAAATGGAAAGAGATTTAAAAGACATATCTAATAGATATGGTGCTAATAGCAGACAGGCAAATTTAGCAAAAACAGCATTAAATAATGCTAAAAAAGCCAAAACAAGAAATGAATTTATCGGTTTGCAAAAAAGCATTGCAAATTTAGTTTAGCGAAAATGTTAAATTATCGTAACATAATAAAAGTATTCGATTCGGATTTTAAGGAATCGGAACACCCACGAGATAAAGACGGTAAATTTACAACAGGTAACGGAACGCATGGTTCCGGAGCATCTCAAAGTAAAAGCGAAAACCCGTTTGCAAAGGAAAACATAACAAAGTGGACGCCGGAAACAACAAAACATTATGACGAGCTTAAAAAAGCCGCAGAAAACACACAGGATGTAAAAGAATTTATCCGGAATAAAGAAAACATGAAAATGTTGAAAGAAAACGGAATAAAAAATACGGCGAGCGCTTCAAAAATGTATCGTGACATGCTATATGATAGACCGGTAGAAACACATGAAATATCATATGACGAAATCGCCGACACAATCCACAAAAATATCCCAAATAATGTTTTGTTCGGATGGTTCGCTAACGAAGATAGCTCATATAAGGGCAGGCTTGAAAACATCGTGTTGCATAACGATGATGTAAGAAACGCGTCGTTAAATTTAGCTTACATGCACTATAAAAACCAGATGCACAAGGAAAGAAAAGACGATGAAATTTTATCGTTCGAAGATTTTTTAGACGCTGATATCCCAGTTTATCGTGGTAAACGTAGTGAACGATATGTAGAAGGTGATGATTTAATTGCTTTCAGCTTTGATAAAAAAATTGCATTGGGTTTTGTAAGCGGACAGGAACAATATGTCAGAACCGAATACATTAAACCACGTGATACTCTGGGAAGTTTTCAAAACACGGGTGAAAAAGAAATACTTGTAAGAAGGAATTAAAAAAAGTGTATAAATACAATCCACTAACAAAATGCCTTGAAACAATAAAAACTAAAGATGCGCCTATTCAGAGAAGGGATAAAGAAAGGCGCGCGCAAGGTTTTAAATCAGCGTTGGAAAGAAATAACGAAGCCGAAGATAAGCAAATGTTAAAAGATATAGATTCTGCTACAAAGAATTTAAATAATGTAATCGGTAAAGTTAAAAAAGACGTTGAAAAGGCGTATGATTCGCGGCAGTTCGATATTTTTTATAAGCAAATCGGCGACGCTATGAAAAAATGTCGCCAAGTTATGACAAAATACATGTGGAATAAAAAATCAAGTGCTTATGTAAATTTTGTGCATTTAGCACAAGGTTTAAATGATGAAATTTTAAACTACATTAACAAAAAGCAAAACGCATTTTTGCGTGAAAAATATCGAAACGAATAAAAATGTAAAATAATATGAATTACAAAGTTTATGACAGCATTTCTAATGTATTTTCACGAATTAATTTAGATGGCGGCAAGGGTTCCGGAAATTGGGGACACGAGGGCAGACCTGGAAAAGTAGGCGGTTCTGGACGCTCAAGCTTTATGAAGCACCTTGACGAAGAGGTTCTGAAACATCCCGAAAAACATTCGGTCGGAAAATACATTGAAAACGGAAAGTTAAATAAAAAGCGTTCGCGTTTACATCAAAAAGCTATCAGGGATAGTTTTAAGGATGTAAAAAGAACCGACAAGCCTATTATATTTTTTAATGGCGGCGGTTCCGCGTCTGGTAAAACTACAGCAATATCTAAATTATTTCCAGAGGTTCCGACCGCTGAAAATAAAAATGGCGTTGTAGTAGACCCAGACGAATTAAAGAAAAAAATCCCAGAATACAATGAAATGATGAAAAACGGCGACCCGACGGCGGCAGGCTACGCACATGAGGAATCGTCTGCACTTGCAAAAAAGTTGTTCGAACGCGCAACAAAAGAAGGTGACGTAAACGTACTAATGGATGGCACGCTTGCAGGTAAGCCGGAAAAAGTCAAGAAAAAGATTTTAAACGCCAAAAAAACAGGAAATCCTGTAGTCGGGAATTTTGCGACGGTAGACATCGACGAAGCGTTAAAAAGAAACTACATGCGATATTTAAGAACCGGACGTTTACCGCCGGTCGATACGGTAATTAAAAACCATAAAGAAGTATCCGTTAATTTTCCGCAGGTCGCAAATTTATTTACGGAATCAAATCTTATTGACAATAACGGAAAAACGCCTATAATAATAGCCAGATGTAAAGAAAACGGAAAAATTGAAGTGTTGGACAAAAAACGTTATAAATCCTTTATAAATAAGCCGAATGAATCCGACGCTGAAATTAAAGAACGTTTTCGGAAAATGATTCCGGAATATGAGAAAGAATTTCTAAAGAAAAATCCAGATGCAAAATTACGGAATCGACCTGAATTTTAAAAGTGTGTAAAAGAGAGGTAAAAAAAAGATGGCAAGAAAAACAAAGATTAAGTTTAAGGACGCAGAAGCTAAAAAAGATTTGGTAGAAGAAATCGTTCCTTTCGGTTCCGGCGAGTTCGATTATGACGATGATGCGCTTGAGATATACGGGGATGATTTTGACGCTGACATCGAAGCACAAATAAAAGAAGATAAAAAGAACGCCGGAAAAGTCGATGCAAGCCTTTACGCGAAGTACGATAAATATTTTAAAAAATAATTTTAAAAAATATTCGAAAAAGTGTTGACATTGTATTTCAGCGTGTTATAATATAATTGTTCCGAGGGAACGGAACGAAAAAGTAAAAAGAATAAACGGAGTAAATGAGATAAAAAAATAAAAGGAGGTAAAAAAATGTTAGAAAACAGACTGGAAAGAATGGACGCGGCAATTAATCGCCTTTATAGACAGTGGTCGGAAGAAATCGCTGAACAATGTGAATATGAGGGATACCCACCATACGGTAGTAATTATGAACTGCGAATGGTAGGTGTTTACGATGAAGCCACGGAAGCCGTTCAGATGGCGGCAGAACGCGGGGATGATATTGAACAGATTGCGCGCGGATATGCTGAAACGCCGGTTGCAGTGTTCTAAAAAACAATCTGATTCAAAATTGCTCGAACAGTGACAAAATGTTAGATTTAAAAAATATAACCCGTTTATTTACTGCTGACGCAAAGTTTCAGTATAAAAACGGGTTAGCACATTATAAAAAGCGTCAAGCGCGGAAAGATATTCCGCAGAATATGACGCGCAAAGAATATTTTGATAAATCGGAACGGCTTTCTTTAAAAGACCTGAACGGGAAAACCGTTAGGGCGTATAAAGTCGGTTCCGATAACCGAACCGTGAAATATGCCGACGGTTGGATTTTGGTTTATGCAGGCGGCAAGAACGGTCGGTTAATATCTGCTTATCCTGTTTCAGGCATAGGAAGATTCTTATCACTGATGAAACGGGATAACGGAGTGGAGTTAGAAAAAGAATAACAATAAATAAAATAAAAGGAAGTAAACGAAATGAGATTATTAAACACATTAGCAGGAAATATCAATGGAAGCGTTTACGAATTTATCCGACCGGACGAATTAAAAGAGTTTACAATGTTCGAGCCGGATATGGATTATACAAATGACGCGTTGCAGATGGTAGCAACCGTAAAAGCGTTAATAAAAATCCACGATTCAAAAATAATGGATAAATTCGCAGGTGAAATGTTAGCGGAGCGTTTAACATATTTATTTAAACAAAACTTGCATGATTTTTGTTTAGAAAATTTAGACGAAAAGTACATGTTTTCTCCGAATTTTATTAAATGGCTGAAAACTCCACTGAACAAAACGGAACCATATAATAGTTACGGAAACGGCATTTTATCGCGTGTAATCCCTATCGCGTTCTATTCTGAGAATATGGACGAACTACGGATTTTAGTGTCAGCGTGTTGCGCTACGACGCACAACCACACAGAATCTATTTTTACAGCGATTGAATTTTGTAAATTAATATTTAATTTGCGTTTCACGCCAAAAGAAAAGGCGAAACGTGAAATAAATTTTTACAACGTTCCGGAACATTACCACAGGTTTGAATTTACGCCAAGGTGTAAAGATTCGTTTCCGTTGATTTTAAATCAGTTTTACAATTCTAAAAGTGTGACAGACAGTATAAAATCCGCTGTCGCTTTTGGTTGTGATGCGGATACCATAGCTATGTGTGTCGCGGCATTATCCGAAGCTTATTACGGAG